>JANXOO010001417.1 GCA_025353525.1 Schlesneria sp.
CTGTGTTTTTCGTGAACTTGTGTTTTTTATTATTTACAGAAATAATAATCGTATCGCACATAAGTTATTAAGGGTCATCGCATGACAGCAATTGAACATGACGATGGCATGTGCCATGAGACGTCGGGCTTTCTCTTCAGCCACAAATGCGACCGGTTCTCAGTTCAAAAATGCGGGTTGTGCCAGAAGCCGGTATGCGAAGATCACGGGCACCAGACCCCCGAAGGCATTGTGTGCACCGTTTGTCTGAAGAAGAAGGCTGCGGACGAACGCCTGGCCAAAACAGATACAGACACGACTCATCACTCATACCATGACCACTACTCTTCTGACCCCTATTTTTACGGCCCTCGCTACTATCCCGGTTATGGAGTCCATTCTACGGTACGCCGATCAGAAACGACGACGTCATCAGTAGATTCGGACAATACCTCGGGAGGCGACTTCCCTTCGGACGGCGCATCGCCGGACCCGGCAGACTTCACGGAAGGCGACGCGGAAAGCGTTCGTCAGGAAGAGGACGCAGACTTCGAAACGGACATGGGTGCAAGTTGAGCGTGGCCCATCGTCATTGCGATCAACCGTTCTGGTTGATCTATTCCCTGGGTGGCGGAATGGGGCATTTCACCCGATCGCTGGCTCTTGCAAGACATGCCGCACGAAATGGAGTTCGGACCAGGATTCTGGGCAATAGTCCATTTTTAAGCGGGTTGCTTTCGAAGCAATTACAGCCGCTGATAACGCTCTCGCCATTGATCGAAATCGCGGCGATCCCGAGTTTCCTTGGCCGCGAAGCTGTCCACGATCTCGTTCGCCAGGAACTCGAGCAACTTGGCCAGGCCGACGTACTGGTTGTCGATACTTTTCCGCGTGGAATCGGCGGGGAACTTGCTGACCAATTACAGAAAGTCCCGGGATTCAAGGTCTTGATCCACCGCGATTTGAACCCCGAATACATTCGTTTCGCGAAACTGGAAGCGACCGTATTACAGTATGATCTTATTGTTGTACCCGGTGAATCAGCACCTTTCGAGAATCTGGCTCATGCGAGAACTGCTCGCTGGATGATCTGCGATGCCGCAGAATTGCTCTCCCGATCGGACGCCCGACGATTCTTCGGCGTCGATGCCGACAATGACCTGCCCTTAATTGTATTGTCGGGATGTGGCACGCAAGAGGAGGCAATCGGAATGGCGCAGTTCTGCGAGCAACTGAAGTGCGAATTCGAAAAACGAGCCGTCTTTCGGTTGGCCACGTTAGACTCAGCCGCTCTCGCTGCGGGAGGATCGTCTGGTTGCTCGCCGTGGCCATTGCTGATGGCGATGAATGGAATCGATTTGTTGATTGGCTCGGGAGGATATAATACGGTGCATGAAGCGCGAGCCACAGGTACTCCGTTTCTTGGGTTTCCTCAAAAGCGACTCTACGACAGGCAATCCCGACGGTTGAG
>JANXOO010001443.1 GCA_025353525.1 Schlesneria sp.
TCGACGATCAGGAAGTGGTGGCAATTCCCGTATGGAATCATGATCCGCGACCAGATCAACCGTATCTGACAGTTTTCTCACAACCTGAACCGGCCACGACTTGAGGCACCTGACATGACGATCAATATGACGCTTCGATTCTGCTGTTTCTTTTTGGTTTGTACCGTCTGCTCAGCCTTTGCTGCAGACGAACCGGCGGGTGTCCGGCGGATCTTGATCATCTGCGGCCACCCCGGCGATGACGAGCACCATACTTTGTTCGCCGGAATTATCGAGCGAATGAAAAACGGTCTGATCACAAACCTGAATGTCGATCCGGATCAAATTCATGTTCAATTCGGAGCCGAACCAACACCTGAAGATCCACCGTGCGTTGCCACCGCGCAGGGGCAGGCTACCCGGGAAGAGATTACTGCAGCAGCCAAATCGATTCAGGAGGACTTGCAGCCGGACGATTCGCTGTGGGTGATCGTGATGGGGCATGCCTATTATGACGGGCGCAATGCTGCAATGAATCTGCCTGGTCCGGATCTGCGCACTGACGAATTTGCAAAGCTATTCGCAGGCGTGTCGTGCCGTGAACAGGTTTTTTTCATCACTTGTCCGGTCAGCGGCTATTTTATCAAGCCCTTGGCCGCTCCGTTTCGGGTTGTTTTGACGGCAACCGAAGCCGATCTGGAAATCAACGAGACAGACTGCGCCGCAGCAGTCGCCGATGTCTTTTCAAATCCGCCTCATCGTGCCGCATTTGACGTTGACGGAGATGGGGAATTGACATTATTTGATTTGTATGTCGTCCTTGTGCAGCGCGTGACAGAACGCTACGCGGCCGCCACGGCTGTTGTTACTGAGCATTCGCTGCTCGAAGACAACGGCGATGGAAAGGGAAGCGAAGTCCAGATCGATTATCTGACGGAAGAACAGGGAGGGCGCTGGAAGCCCGGCGAACCGCATCGAAAACCGAAGAAGGATGGGATTTATTCGAGCAAAGTCGTGCTGCCAATTCGGGTTCCGGCACTACCTCCCGATGCCCCCGCAGATGCTCTGACCCCTGAGAATGGCGAACTTGAAGCAAAAGCGACGGCCGACTGAACCGCAGTCGAATCCCGGTTTATGCGGTTCGCATATTGACGCTTGAGCCTTTCAGAATGCCGGTTATGCTGGACGAACTTCTGAACACGAACGCAGGCGTAAACGAATATGACTCGCATTGTCGCTCGACCAAATCAACTTGATCTCGACTCCATCGGTCGCCGTGACTACTGGCTTGCCCTGGAACACGACAGTATTTGGGGCGACCACCTGATTCCTCTCACGGTTTGGGTCGGACCGCAGGCAAAACCGGGTGAGGGACTCGTTGCATTTGGTTCGAATCACGGAAATGAATACGAAGGCCCCGTTGTACTCAAACATCTCATTCGCGAGATTGATTTGAGCGATGTTTCAGGGCGATTGATCTTCATTCCGGTGCTTAACCCGTCAGCGTTTCGGGCCGGGACGCGGGAAAGCAGTCCCGATGACCGTGTGAACCTGAATCGCGCCTTCGTCGATGGTGCGGGAGTACAGCCGGCACTTTCCGGAATCACGCATCGGATTGCAGCGTTCGTTCGCCAGTATATCTGGCCGCGCGTGCACGTTGTGATCGACCTGCACTCAGGAGGTAACGTCGCGAGATTCTCGATTTGTGCGAACTACCATCGCGTTGACGACCCGGTGTTGGGAAAGAAAATCGAAGAAACCGCCCGCTGGTTCGGTACACCAAGCCTGATGGTCTATCAGAATGTCACACCGGGACTCTTGCCGAGCGAAGCCGAACGTCTTGGAAAAATCACGGTCGGCACGGAACTGGGATGGGGTAGCGCCGTCAACCCCGAAGGGGTCCGCTATGGTCGCCACGGCGTCCTTGCTGCTGCAATTCATAATGGACAATTGCAGGGTCATATTGAACCGATTGCCTTTCACAAAGCAGGAACCCAGCGCACGCTTGAAATGGTAGATCGCGCCTGTTTTACCGTCGCACCCTTTGACGGCCACTACGAGTCGGTGCTCGATTGCGGAACACGCGTTCGAACCGGCGATATTGTCGGGTATTTGCACGACTTTGATCACATCGATATGGCTCCCTGGCCCGTTGTTGCGGGAGTTGACGGTGTGGTACTCGCTCAGGCGTGGGTTGCGACAGTACCACGCGGTCAGCACATCGTCGTCGTCGGACGAGAGCTTATGAACGTCGGGCAGGATTGATCGATGAATGAAGAATTATTTCGGGAAAGGCTGCCCGAGACCTGGTCGGTCATTCAGGACGGAATCGGCAGGAAATTACATTCCGGGTGTCAGATTTACGTCTCGCACGGCGGAACCGTGATCGCCGATGGTGGAATTGGCCAGTCGTCGCCTGAGCGTCCGATGGCATCTGAAACGATCAACGTCTGGTTA
>JANXOO010001460.1 GCA_025353525.1 Schlesneria sp.
CGCAACTAATTCTCGATGTCTACCGTCAACCCGTTTCGTTGACGGGGACATCACTCAGCCTGCTGGAGGCCGATACTGACTCGTGGAAACTGACATCCGAAATCGACTGGAATTCGGCAGCCGGTGGTGGTTTTCGTACGAGTTGCTGGTATCCGCCCGAGTGGGAAGTTACGGATGTCCGGCTGTCGGAAAACGATCGATCGTCGCAAGACCAGGCCCTGCCTTCTGATTCGCCCGGGTTCCGCGAAAGTGCCAGAAAGCTCAATTGGGATGTGGGAGCTCAGGACGGCGGTCGTTCCCGGCTGTCGATCGAATTTCTGGAAGCAATCCAGCCGGGCCAGCCGCGATCAGTCATGGTTTTTGCGAGGCGGCGTCCACCGTCGCCCGGCGAATCTGTTGCGCTCCCGTTTCCGACGCTCATCAACTGCGACACATCAGAAGTCACTCTGGGAATACAGGTCCCCAATTCGACGGCATTTAACCTTTCACAGGAATCGCGTCTGGAGCGTATTGCCCAGCCGGCTACATTGTCGTTCGCGATTCCAAACGAACGGGCAAATGTCGAACGACGTTGGTATCGGGGCGATTCACTTGATGATCCCGGTACTTTGAGTCTCGAACCACGGTTGCCATCGATTCGGGTGAAGGCCGAAACCGAAATCGAAGCCGATGCGAGCGAATATCGATTGAAGTATTCGATCCGACCAGTGGGCCAACAAAACCTGACAGACCGTTGTCTGGTTTACCTGACGGAACCCGCCATGGACGTTCGCTGGGTATTAAAGGGTGGGCAAGCGGTCGATCTTTCTGCGACTCGACTGTCAAAATCACAGCATTCTCAATGGAAACTTCCTGCGAAAGGTGAACTATGGGAAATCAGGATTCCACGTGCAGTCGACAGCGGCGTTTCGATCGAGGGAACGGCGTCGAACCGATGGCAATCATCAAACCAACCGGCTCTCGTTCTTGTTCCTCAGGCGATCGAAAAGCAGGCGAGATTAACTTTGGTACATCCTGACACACTTGACTTGAACCTTGATTCGAACGGCCTGAAGCCGACAGGTCAGCGATTCTCCTGGTGGTACGAGTCTCCCTTGTCGGAATTCGGACTCGCGCTGCGAAATCCCGAGCCTTCACGCGAATTCCCTCAAATGGTCTCGATCCAGCTCAGCACGTTGATGACAACCGATCGCGATGGATTTGACCTTTATCGAGCGCGACTGCAACTTGAAAACGGTTCGACACACGAATCGTTGCGAATCAGACTTGATCCCGTAGCCATGCTTCAGGAAGTTATTTCGCGAGGCGAAACGGTGGCTGTTCCGGTTCACGATGGAGAAATCGTCATTGATGGATTGAGTGCGACTCGTCGCGACACCGTCGAACTTAAATACCGGGTCTCCAGCCGAAATTGCGAACTTGTCGAGCGCCGACGAATTGTCGTTCCTCGTGTTTCGGCGCAGGTGCTCGGCTTCTCGTGGGAATTCGCGATCCCCCCTTCGACACAGATGCATACGGTTCCCGACGGAGTTCGATTGCTTCATTCGCTTGCCGTGACATCCTGGAACGAGCGCTTCCTGGGGCCGTTAGGACGTCCCGCGTCCGAACCGCTATTTCACCCGTTTCGCGGGAATGACTGGGCGCAATTGCTGCAATCGCGGACTCTGCCAATTTCAGCCGCCTCTGATTTTGGTGGCGACTTTACAGCTCCTGCCGAATGGAATGTCTACCGCGCAACGGCGTCAGAAATTCCGGGCGAGCTTGTCGTCGAGCTTTGGAATTCTGCGAGAATCGATTTGCTGGCGTGGATCTGCCTTGCAGTCAGCCTTACGATCGGTGTCGTATTGCGAATCTTTGGCTGGCGCTACCGCGACCGCATCGCAGCGTATGTCCTGGGACTTTTTTTGGGAGCGACGTTATCGGTTCCTGTGCCTCTTTGCGGATTGCTGGGCGCTGCCTTCGCCGGAACATTGATTGCCCTATTGATTCCACGACACTTGTTGCGACCCATTCGCAGCCTCAACCCGAAAAGTCCGGAGTTGCCTCGCAATTTGCACGCAACATTGGCCGCATGGTTGTTCGGCGGTCTGACATTTATCGGAATTTCCGCGTTAGCAAATCGGACTGTCTTTGCCCAGCCGCCACTCAAGCGTGATTTTGGCATTGAAAAAACACCTGTCGTGTACGTGCCGGTGGATAAAACCGGGCAGCCATCCGATTCGCCCGCTCTCGTATACGTACCGCGTGACGTGCTCGCGCGATGGAAGCAAATGCTGGACAACAGCAGTATTGCACCCGCATGGTTGTTTTCGTCCGCTCATTACGATTTGCTTACGACTTCCGAAGGATCGCTGAATCTGGTCGCCAAATACCGCGTGAACGTAATTCGTCCGTCGGACACACCAGTCATCGTCCAACTTCCGCTCTCCGACGTGATACTTCCGGATGCAGATTCGTGCCGCGTCAACGGAATGCGGTATCCGATCAGTTTGATTCCGAACGGACTCGGGTATTCGATCGAATTGATGTCGAAGAACGTCGTTGATACGGGTGCAGCGCCAAATTCGGCAAAGCCGACTCGTTCGGATGATGCGATTGAGACCTTCGATATCGAATTGCGACTGCGAAAAGCCCGTCCGACAGAAAATGTATTCGAACTTCAGATTCCGTCCGTTGCCAAAAGCGAACTCGGATTTTCTCTTCCCGATCCGGTCGCTCAGTTTGAAGTCACCGGAAGTCGCGGAATTACTGAAACTGGCGAGGATCGCCGAACGATGAGAAGCGAAACAGGCGCAACGTCGCGGCTTGGCGTCCATTGGCATCCATCAATGCCGCCCGCCGTTGCGCTTCGCGGAGCGGCAACATTGTTGCAACATCTCGAACTGCGGTCATCACTGGCCGAACTCCATTTTCATCTGACAGGCAAGGTTGATTCAGGTCGCCTGGACGCGCTTGAATTTGAACTTCCTCCGAATTCCGTGGTTCGAAGTCTTCAATCGAGGAACGACAATTTGCTGCGGAGCGACACGATCGTCGGTCCGGACGGCGGTCGTCGATTGCGGCTGATCTTCGATCGTCCCGTGAATTCGCCCGTCTCAATCGACGGAACACTGGTTCTATTGAATGCCGAACCGCTCGCTTCGATGCCGCTACCGCGATTTCGACTCGCGGCGTCAAACTGGGTCGAATGGCGGTACGATCGCAACTGGTGGGGCGTTTCAGCTCCTGCTGATTTCCGGCTGGATACGAACAGCCTTGACCCCGAAAGCGTTAACACGATTTCGTCGGATGCCTATCTTCAGGCGTGGAGTAAAATGATCGACCCGCGACATTCCGATACGGTCGTTGCTCCGCAGATGCAATCGACGTTCGAATTGCGAGAAGGGACGATTCCAACGTTCACTCTTGTTCCACTATTGCCTCATCGAAATGTCACCCAGTGGCGGCAAACGGGGTCGATTGGCAAACGTCGCCTGGACTGGACACTCGCCGCTGAAGTTGAAACGACGCAGGCGCCGACTTTTCAAACGTCACTTATCGTTGACAGGCGACTTCGAATCGAGCGTATTTCGGTCGTCGAAGCGGAGGCAGAGCGTTTTCTTCGCTGGACGGAAACGCGTACCGACCCGTCGCGCGTTGTGATATTCCTGCGCGACAAGTCACAGGGCAAACAGACGATTACGATGCGAGCCAGCATGCCGTTGCAGTCGGGGACGACCACCGCACTGCCATTCGTACGCCCGGAAGACAGCGACATCGCATCCGGAATGGCACGACTGTCGTTGACTCGCGACCCGGATGTTGATGTCTCGTTAACAACTCCTCGCGAATGGACGCCCGACATCGACGGTGCGAATGCCTCGGGTATTGACCGGGACGGGCGTGTCTCCCTTGGTCAGTTCAAACTTGCCGACCTCAACGCACGAGGAACGATTCAGACATCGTCCAGACATTCTCGCTGCTCGACGCGTTCTGCGGCACTGTTGCAACGCGTTGAAGGGGCGACGTGGCAACTGACGTATCGCATGGAAATGACTCCACAGGGTGATTCTCCCGTCCGAATCGGATTGAATTTTCCGGCATCGTTCACCGACCTTAATCGGGTGACCGTTTTAAATGCCGAACCCGCATGGCGAGAACCTCGCGACGGAGTTCGCCCGCTCGATCTGTTGCTGAATCGGACCAGCGATTCTGAAACGGTCATCGTTCAGTTTGAAGCCGTTCTTACCGAGCCAAAGCAGGCAGACTGGATCTTGCCGCTTCCCGTTCCAACTCACTCACTCGGCCACGAAACGATTTTGGCATTCGCCCCGAATAATGACTGGTTTCCTGCACGCGGGTCCGAAATGCGTGTCGCGGACCTTCCGGATTGGGCGATGAATCTGTTCGAAGACCTTCCCGGAAATGATTCGGCATTTCGTGTCGCAGGAGAGCCGATTCAAATTCGGC
>JANXOO010001479.1 GCA_025353525.1 Schlesneria sp.
CTCAACCGAACTCATTTCTGGCGAAGTATTCATATTCATGTTTGCTTATTCTTTCGTATGGGGTATCATTTTTACGGCCGAAATCCGTTAAGAGACTCGTTTTTCGGGTTTTCAAAGTCGACATCTTTTGTCATTACGCCAATTCTTGCAAAAAAACGCGTACTCGGAACGAAAGTTGCCATATCGATAAGTTCTTGCCGCGTCGAGGTTTTCTCGCGCGATTTATTTGCTGGCTTGTTGCCAGCCGTGGTTTGACTGAACGGGCTCGCCTTTTTAGCTTATTTTGGAGGAATTGTCGGATGCACAGTGTGTCAGCTTTGGAAGTTTACCAGGCGGGTGAACTGACCGTGATCGGGTTTGGGGGACGAGAACTCCTTGACGATATGAATGTGGCCGAGTGTCGTGACGAGCTTGTCGAATTGATTCGCGACAACAATTGCAAAACGCTGGCGTTTGATCTGACGCGAGTTCGATTTATCCCCAGCGGGCTTTTGGGATTGCTGGCATCGATTCGTAAGCATGGGGTGGAAGTCCATCTTTACAATCCGTCAGCGGATATACGGGAAGTCCTCGAAATCACGAAACTCGATTCGGTCCTGCAAATGCATACGCTCGACGTTGAACTCTGATCAATCGATCGAGTCTGAAATCGGAAATGAAGAAGGGCTCCGGAAAATCCGAAGCCCTTTCTCTTTGCAGGAACCACCCACTCGCATTCGTCACTTTTGATTGATTTTCCGTCAATGAAAGCGGCACCTAATCGACCGAGATCGAAGCCCATCCATCCCTTAAACGAATTTCCGTGACTCGGGGGACGGGGCCGCTGACAGACCACACGCTCGTTGGTAATTCACGATCGAACGCGAGCTTCGAAAGTTTCGATTCGATCCCCTGAGCGACCATTTTCAATGCAATATCAGTCCCTGCACCTCCCGTGCTGCTGTCCTGCAACGTGACCTGTGGCGTGCCCGGCGTGACCAGTATCCTGGTGGCGGTCATTTCTGTGCGGTACGGAATTGTGATCGAGATCGCAGGTACAATGTCCTGTCCCGCCGGCTTGAATTTTGCGCGCAACGTCAGGAATGCCTCATCCTGTTCGATGCGAATCGCCAGCGGTTCGGATTTGTCGAACTCAATGTCCGTGATGATGTTTTCAAATCCCGGCAGGGCAATCGGCGGCGGATCCCTGTCACTACTTTCATCCGACGAGGTCACTTCACAGGATGCAATCAGTTCCTTGAGTTTCCGATCCGTCGTCTTATAACCGCTGAGTCCCGATCGCTGAATGATCGTGTTCAGCAGGCTTTCGTGGAATGCGACATGGAAGCCCCGATTCGCGTCAGGATTGAGATCCATTCCGGCCATTGGCTCTGATACGATCGCGGATGCGGGGGCAACCAGTGCCGAGTAATTGAGCGAAGTATCTGTCGATGTGACCTGCTGCCGGGTTGGCATCAGATTCATCGCCTTTAACTGACTTCGAACGACCAGTTCCAGTTGGTCATTGGCCGTGGCGAGTTGTCGATCGATCGAATTATCGAATTCCGGATAAACTCGATCGACGACCCGTTCCCGCGAGATCGCTTCGGCGGCAGGTCGGTGCCTTTCCGCTTCGCGAAAGGCAATTTTGTTCGCAATCCCGCCGAAAAGCGTACCTGTCAACGGAGTCGTCGCCCCCAGCGTCTGGCTATTTGCCTGCACCCGAATCACGGCGTGTCTCGTCGAAATGCTGGTCCCGTCGAAAAAGAGCTCTTTTAAGGCAACGAATTCCTGACGACTGGCAACATCGACCTTCGCCTGGGGTGTCACACCAGTTGTCTCACTTTGAGTTGTTCCATTAAGAACAAGCATGCCACGAGCCTTGTCAGCACCTGGCAACAAGTCGAATCGAAGACGAGTGATCGTGTTCTGACGCCCTGTGACTTCTGCACCCAGAATGAAATCGCGCACCTCACCCGGCGTGTTTTCGTCCCGCGATACGAACCGGTTCAGGAAACCCTCGCTGACTTTGAAACGCAGGTTTCCTATGGCAGGCGGCGATTCGACCGGCTTTTGAACGACGGTCACTCCGCGAAGGGCGTCAATCCCGATTCGGCCCGCCACGCCGGCTTCGGGGAATGCGCCAAAATATCGTGTCGGTTGACCGATGGCATATGGAATACCCTGGTGTCCGGCAGGCGACCCATACCTCGGCGAACGGAACCGTGGACCAGGAAAATAATCGGGGTCGAGTGGCGAAAACGGCGGCGCTGGTCCAATCGAAACGGGAGGTATTACATACGGGTTTGCAATGGGACCAATGCTGACACCTGGCGTCCCCAACGGTACAGGTTCAAAGAATAGAGAATCAGCCTGTGCACGACATACCGAATCAGAGCATACCCATGTGACCAGAGCCAGGCAGACAACGAATAACACCGAGTGGTTCACGGCTGATTTCGTCGAGAGTCCCTCTGAGTTCTTCTGAAATCCCAAAGTATGGCTCCGTAGAAAAGGCGTACTAAAACCTGCTTCAATCCTGATCGCGAGAGATTTCAACATGATCGAAGGCTCCTGAGCGAGATTTCGCCGCAATTGTAGGAGGCAAGCCGCTGAATAAGCTAATGAATTCTGAACCTGTTTTCCGGATTTTGGCCACGTGACATCAAATTGACGACACTACGATGTGGGAAAAACGCACCCGCTCGGCGCATGCCAAACCAATGCATGCAATTTGGCGCGGCGTATCTTCAATTTGACATACTCCTGACCGAGAGTTTGCCCCCCGCGCTGATTCTGGCGTTCGTTATCGCGACCGACAGCCATGGAAATACCGGTCCCTGAAAAACGTGGACAGGTACCTGGAAGACCCCGGCGCGCCGGGGTCCCCGTTTTTCAGCCCATAAATTTTCCTCTGCCCGTTGCCCAAAGAAACGGTCCTGCCGTCGGAAACTTTCCTTTCAGCGAGTGGTCGACGCCTCTTTCAGAGGCTGAAACCGCAAACATCGTTCCAAACAATGTTTGCAGTTTCCCTAGTGGTTTTTAGCGACAATTGTTACAAACCGTTCCGCTGGTTTGCCGCAGGCTGAATTCGTGGCAGGGACACTCGTTCAATCGTGCCGAATATTGGATAAAAATCGACGCAATCCGTCAGTGCTGCGCGTGGGAAATCCTATAACGCGGCATGCGAAAATTGAAAAACGAAATGCAGGATGCTTTCGTCTCAACGTCAAGGAAGACTTTTCGATGATTCCCACCAGTCTTACGATCGCTCGCACTGACGACGAGCCACTTCCGGTCACTCATGGTCGGTTGCTCGACTTCCCTGACGACCCGATCGCGTGCCTTCGAACACTGCATGCCCGCCACGGAAACATCTGCGCGATGGAAGAGCAGGGGCAGCGGATCTATTTCATCTTTGGCCCCGAATTCAACCATCAGGTTTTGAGTGACGGCGTCAATTTCCATTCGCGATTTTTTGCGATTCGAGGCTCGCGCAACTCGCCGCAACGACGACTCAGTTCCGGGCTACTCAGTATGAACGGCGAGACGCACAAGCGAAACCGCCGACTTGTCATGGACGCTTTTATGAAAAAAGCGATGCTCAATTACGTTCCGTCGATTCGCACTGAAGTCGAATCGATGCTGGCAGAATGGGTGCCAGGAACCGAACGGGACATCGCGCGCGACATGACCGATTTTATGCTGCGGCTGACCAGTTCGATCCTGTTCGGCCTCGATGAACCGGAAGTCGCCTACAAAATCGGCCACATGATCGACCGCTGGGTTCACTTGAACCACGAGCTGGGTATGGGGGCATTTGTTGCAGATATGGCGATTGCGAACCGGTACGGTGATCTGCTAAGTGATGCAGGTGAGCTGGAAACAGAAATTGTGGAAATGATCCGCAAGCGTAAAGCGAACCCGACAGGTTCGGATGCGCTGTCGATTCTGATCGGTGCTCATGACAGCGAAGGAAGCATTTCGGAAAGCGAACTGGTCGGTCAGGCGGCCCTGATGTTCGCCGCTGCACATATGACGACAGCTCATTCGCTCGCATGGACGCTCTTTTTATTGGCTCAGCATCCGCGTTCGATGGAGAAACTGCACGGCGAGTTCACCACGCAACTGGACGGAGGATTTCCGTCGATGGCACAAGCAGAGCGGTTGACATTTACCGAGCGGACGATCAAGGAAAGCATGCGAATTCTTCCGGCGTCGTCGTACTCGCAGCGTGTGACGGCTGCTGCGGTCGAACTGGGGCCGTTTCAGTTGGCTCCCGGCTCAGGCATCATCTTCAGTCAATTCATTACGCATCATATGCCGGGCATCTACCCCGATCCGGAAGCGTTTTTGCCAGATCGGTGGCTGAACATCAATCCGTCGCCCTACCAGTATCTGCCATTCGGAGCGGGTCCGCGGATGTGCCTGGGTGCATCGCTCGCCATGTTGATTATGAAGGCGTCGATTCCGACAATCCTGCAACGATTCAAACTGACAGTCGTGCCAAACTCGGAAGTGAGCGGCAAGGTGATTTCGACCATGTTGGGCCCGACAACCGGCGTCATGATGCGAATCGATCAGCAGGACGGACGATTCGAATCCCAGCCAGTTCGTGGCAATATCCATGACATGGTCGACTTAAGAGAAGTGATGCCCGTCAGAAGGGCGGCATAAAGATCGTCAGATGACCGGTCCTAATGAAACGTCATCCCGGCCACAACGTAATCGGCCAGTCCGTCAATTCGGCAAGTGACTTTGCCGATTCAAAATCCGGGACAAATAACAGGATATCATCGGCCGTCAACTCGGCAAGATCCAGGTCTCCGCAGACGCGCCATTCCTGTTCGATGGTCCAATCGATTCCCGACTTCCCGGTGGCCAGTTGAAAATACGGTCGATCAACTTCTTGCAGCGATTGCCAAACTGTTTCGTCGCCATAGTTCACTGGTCGAGCACCACGTTTCATCAACCACTCGCGACGCAGACACAGCCCGTAGGGCTCGAAGTCCCAGCGGACGCGATGGGGACGAAAGCGATGCAAATCGGGCAATTGAGCTAGCGGGCAGGCCGTCAAGCTGACAGCTCGCTGACCGCCGCGAATCGTTTCGCCCGACGCAATCAGTCTTTTTTGTGCGACGATGCGACAAAGCGCCCCGAGTGCCGAGTGATCGGCGTCGGGACGTGACTCGAGCAAACTGTCGGCATGCTGTTCAAACGATTCGCCAGGCCACGGTCCAGGTCGCGACCGCGTTGAATGAGTCAAAAAATCCCAACGATCAGCCTGAGGGAACGGAACGACAAGGTAGACGCTGTCGTCGATTCTGGAGACAGTGTCGTTGACGTTTGGTCCAGCAGCAGATCGCATCGTTGCTGGCAATTGACCTTCGAAAGGACAACAAAGTTCCAGTTCCGGCTTCCACAATTCCGCTCCTGCAAGGCAAAGTTCTGCCTTCAGGGTGTCGGGTTGCAAATTCGGCAGGTCGACCAGAATACTGCGACCCTGCCGTTGCAGGAGCCGTTCCAGGAGCAATTGATGCAGATTGCCGCCGGAACGCAACTGAAGGACGTACACAACATCCGCCGCCGCGAACAGTGCCCGATCAACGACCGGGACTTTGTCTGCAGCAGAAATGGCAACGGACTCGCGCTCTGGATGAAGCCGGGTTCCGATTTGATCGCGGTTCGTTCCCCGGTTGCCGGGCAGACTGACGATCGAATGCGGAATACTCAATCGCGAAGCCGCGTGACAAACAAGGTCGGCCCCGG
>JANXOO010001492.1 GCA_025353525.1 Schlesneria sp.
CCTCGACCCCCTGACAGCGGCTCGCAAGTTAGGCGACAGCCAGGTTCCGGTCTATGCCGTCGTTTACGGGACTTCGTCGCTGTCGACCGCGTCACTCGATCTGGCTGTCGAAGATTTGCGTGTCGATCCGATCGTCTTTGAGAAGAAGCTGGTCCCGGTCAGTTTCAAGGTACGGGCAGTGGGGGCGAAAGGAAAGAAGATCCGTGTCCGGGTCCTGCTCGAAGACCGTACGGGCAAACAAATCAACCAGTCGGGCGAATTAAAGTTTGCCCCGTCCACACAGCAGGCGAAGACGGTACGCGAAATCGAAATCAAGAGCGATTCGGAAATGATTCCGGTCGAACTTTCGTTCCTGCCCGCGCTATCGGGCGAGCTGAAGATCGCAGTGGAAGTGGAACCTCTCGAAAGTGAATTGTTGAAGCTCAACAACAGTCGCGAGACGATCCTGACCGTCAAAAAAGGAGGCTTGAACGTCGCCTATTTTGACGGAGCCGGTCGGGCGGAACAGAAGTTCATCCGGATCGTCAACGGTGCCGACAAAATCCAGCTTGATTTTCAGGAAGTGCGTGCAGGACAGCTGGCCCGCCAGACGAAGCTCGACCCGACCTGGTTTGATCGCGGTCGTTACGATGTGTATATGATCGGCGACGTCAGAGCCGACTGGTTTGGGACCGAGATTTTGAAAAAGCTTGATGCCCGGCTGGAAGAAGGTGCCGGACTGTTGATGATCGGCGGTTTGCAGAATTTCGGGACCGGAGGATATGCGACGACACCACTGGCCAACTGGTTACCCGTGCAACTTGACCCATCAGATCTGCGCCCGCAGGGCAAACTGAACGAGAAAACCCAATTGCCGGGCGAAGTCAAATTGATCCCGACGGAAAAGGGGTTAAAAGCATTCGTCATGCAATTGGGAAGCGGCGACAAGAACCGGTCGCTTTGGCTGGAATTGCCATCATTGTCCGGCGGAAGCCGGCTGCGCCCCAAAGCCGAACTGGTTGATATTTGGGCCGAATCAGCTGACAAGCAACCGCTGTTGCTCGTCAGCAGCGTGGGCAAATCGCGTGTGGCGGCGTTTGCGGCCGATACGACATGGTTGTGGTATCAGGGGGGCAAATCCGAATCGCACCAGCGATTCTGGCGACAAATGATTTTGTGGCTGGCGAGGAAAGACGCCGACACCGATCAGGCGGTCTGGGCAAAGGTCGAGCCTCGCAATTTCACGCCCGGCGCGGTGGCTCCACTCTCGTTCGGAGCTCGGGCGGCCGACGGGACGCCACTAAGCGATGTCGAATTTCAGGTCGAAGTGACCAAGCCCGATGGCAAAATTGAGAAACCGGTCCCGCGACAATCGAACGGCGAGTACTCTGCAGACGTCACAACGACAACGGATCCCGGCGACTATTGGGTTCGCGTGATGGCAAAACGGAATGGAGAGTTCCTTCCTTCCACGGCTTACACGCGGTTTATCGTCGATTCGCGTGACCTGGAACTCGACTACCCGAGCGCCGACCACGATTTCCTGAAAGAACTCGCGTCGATTACGGGCGGTACGTCGCTGAAACCCGAAGATCTCGGCAGTCTGTTTGAGCGACTCAAACAGAACAAATTCAGCGTTTTGACTCGGATTCAGGTGCTCACTCTGTGGGATAACTGGTGGTTGCTAATCGTCTTCGTCGGCCTGATGACGCTCGAATGGACCGTGCGAAAAAAACGCGGACTGGTGTAACGCGACCGGTATTTCCTTTCCTGCTGGACGCCCGATTGCACTCGCGGCAGTCGATGACGGGAATTTCGTCTTGGAGAATTTTGCGTCAGGCCGTACATTTCCCGTCTCTCCCTGACATCCAGAACCTCGAAATGGCAGACGAATGACTTTGGCTGGTCAATCGCATTCCTGCCGCAACCCTTTACCTCGCAATGGCGTTCGATCGGGTTGGGCACGGAATCTGTTCCTGATCGCGATCTTGTTGGTCTGCGGCTGCGGGACAACGCGCATGTCGGACACCCTGCGGACGGGGACCGAACAACTTCTCCTTTCGGCGGCCATCGATCGATCAGTTAGCGAAATGGATTTTTCAATTCTGACGGGAAAAGATGTCTACTTCGATCCGCAATACCTGAAGGGAGTTTCCGACGAGGGGTACATCATCAGCACCATTCGGCAGCGGTTGCTCGCAGAAGGAGTTTTCCTGAAGTCGGCTCGCGATGAAGCGACATATATTGTCGAGGCACGCGCAGGAGCCATAGGTACGAACCGGCAAGATGTGCTGATCGGCGTTCCACAAACCAGCCTGCCCGCCAGCGCGTTCACTCCTGGCGTTCCGTCAGTCATTCCCGAAATTCCGCTGGCGAAAAAGACGCACCAGAAAGGTGTCGCGAAGCTGGCGGTGTTTGCCTACAACCAGGTGACGGGCCAGGCAGTCTGGCAATCGGGTGCTGACCCTGTGACGGCAGATGCACGGGATACGTGGTTGTTTGGCACTGGCCCGTTCCAGCGCGGATCCATCTATAGTGGAGCAAGTTTCGCGGGACAACGCGTTGCCTGGTGGAAGAACTCGGAGTTGAATTCGCCCCGGTTGCCATTCGATGTCGAGCCGGTCGATGTCGCACAGACATTCCCCGAAGATCCCGATGCGATTCCGCCTGGTCCCCCCCCATCGTTCGGCAAGAAGGACAAGCCGGAAAAGGTGACTCAGGCGACCTTTACGCCAGGGGTTCCACCAAGTCAGCCACAACCGGGCCGTGTTCCGCCGCTTCTTCCTCCGACATCGACGGCACCGACGCCGACATCCGGCTTCGGATCGAGCACATTCAGTATTTCAGGTTCACAGGATGCGAAAGGTTCATCCGGTGGGAACGCTGCAGCAGGTGCGGCCGGAATGATGATTTTCAGGAGTTCGGCGACCAAACCTACGACACCATAGGCATATTTCTCGACAAATGATGGAAAACACGCATTGAAACCGAATCGGTGCTGCCCTAGTCTCCGAATTGAAAACTGTGCTACAATTCGCATCCGACCGGGGAATGGAGCAGATTTCGGGATCGCATTTTGTCGCCTGAATCCGTCTTTTTCTTCCGATTGTGTTCCACCGTTTGAGTCGCCATGAAAGCCGCCGAATGACGCACGTCACACCTTCTGCCCGTCGACGCCCGTGGGAAGAACGAAGCGTTTTCATCGCATTGATCCTCGCCGTACTGGTTCCCGGACTGGGACATCTGTTTCAACGACGGTTTGTGAAAGGATTGATCTATTTCTGCGGAATCCTGGGGCTTTTCGTTTGGGGTGTGAAACTCGGCGAAGGGGTCGTCGTCTATAACGTCCCCGACAAAGGATCCTTGCGACAAATTACGCTGCACTATGCCGCGCAGTTCGGTGCCGGAGCAATCTCGTATCCCGCTATTTGGCAGAAACAACGCGTGCTTAAGGACAACAACAATTTGCGGCAACTGGATCAGCCGCTGTCGGCCGCGTTTTCCGGAAAACTCGTTTCCAGCGACAACGATTCGCCCGAAGGAAAACTTGAAGGAATCGTCAATTTGAAGCCCGAGCAAGGCGAATACGGCCCTGAAACCAAAGGAACATTTAGCGGAACGCTCGATGGCAAGTCCGTCGAACTGCAACTCGCGGGTAATTTTTACCTGGATCGCCCTGTCGCTGCCGGCTTTCGACGGGGACTGAAGTGCGGTATTGCCGGTGAAACTGATGCCGCTACAAGACCCGCAAAGTCGATTATCGGGACAATTCCGAGGCCCTGGCTCGATGGATACGGAGTTCCCCCCGACCCCGAACAACTGCAGGAATTAACGAGTCGCCTGGGAAAACTTCACGAACTGGCCTTGGTGTTCACCTGGATCGCGGGGTTACTGAATATCCTCGCGGTTTGGGATTGCGTTCAGGGGCCTGCATACGGGTTTGGAGACGAAGGTTGGGCGGCAGCAATGGCCGAAGACGACCCGGAAACAACAAATCCGATTGTCCCCGCGCCTTTGCCAAAGCCAGTCGCTCCGGCTTGAACAGAATTTCTCTGACGGTGCCGACAGTGGATGTCGAGCCGAAATTCGTTTCCACAAGTGATGCAGAAACATCGTTCAATTCGCAATTTTCCCGGTGAATGAGTTTTTTTGCAAAAGCATCATTGCCAGACTGCAAAAGGTAGATTTCAATGACATTATCAACGGTTGTTCTTGCTCAAACGCAAAACCTCACGTGGTATCTTGTCCCGCTGGCGATGGTGGTCAGTCTGGTTTACAGCGCGAGCCGCTTTGAGCTGCCTGACAGGATTCTGCGGCGAGCGACCTGGCTGTTTTTCCAGATCATAGGCTTCATGGTGGTTGTTTTCGGCTTATTGTGGTTCCTGTCGTTCCGGATCTGAACATCAATGAAAAGAAGT
>JANXOO010001497.1 GCA_025353525.1 Schlesneria sp.
GACCAGCAATCCGAGGGGAAAATACAAAGGGGGACATTCTACTTAAATGTTTAAGTAGAATGTCCCCCTTTTTCCATCCGGCGCGTGCAAATGAGTCGCCTTTTGTGCGGCATTTTGAACGATTGGCTTCAGCGCCGTGTCCCCGAACTTCTGCTACCGACCAGTCAGCAAAGGAATTTCCCGAGAATCGCGGCTAGATTTGCTTGCCAATCATGAATGTTGAATTCCGCAGCGACGTGATTGACGCAAGAATTCCTTCATGACATGCTTTACAAGAATACAATCCACGACTATGGGGCCGGAACATGTTCGTCATATTTGACGTTGAAACAACGGGTCTGTTTACATCGCAGCATCATCGAGTGCTTGAACTTGCTGCCGTTCGAATTGACGATTCCGGTGAAATCAAAGACGAGTTCGTTTCCCTCTTTAATCCCGAGCGAGATATCGGACCCACTTCTATTCATGGCCTTGTCTCTTCTGATATCCTCGACGCACCAAAGTTTGAAGATCTCGCTGGTGAGATCGCCGAGTTCTTCGATGGGGCGCTCGCATATGCAGGACATAATGTTCTATTCGACGTTGATTTTCTGAAGAGCGAGTTCAATCGCTTTGGTGTTGTCGTCCCTGAACTTCCATTGGCCTGTACGATGCGGCTTGCTGGCGGTGGTCGTCTGAGTTCTTGCTGCGACCGTTATGGAATTGCCCCACCTGAGGACGCGCATTCGGCGCTGGATGACGCACGAGCCACTGCCGGACTCTTCCTAGAACTTTATCGTCGAGGTCGAGTAGACATGAATTTTCGTCCTACCCCTTGGCCAAAGGTTCCGAAATCAGGACGGCAAGCAGTAACCCGAAAAGAAGTCCGAAGTCGGCCCCAGACGAATTGCTATCTGCAACGGCTAACAGAGCTATCCCGAGAAACTTTTGGCGACTCCAACGACGCTGCATCTTTGGGCTACCTTGTGTTGCTGGAAAGGGTTCTTGAAGATCGGCGGATCGATCCGCACGAGGGCGATGCTCTCATCCAGACCGCGTCTCGCTGGGGTCTTTCGTTACAACAGGTTGAACACCTTCACGGAGAGTTTCTCCGGCGTTTGGGTGCGGTTGCGCTTTTTGATGGCATCGTTACGGACGCGGAACGCAAAGACATTCATCAAGTCGCGACATTGCTTGGGAGATCAACGGATGAAGTCGATAAAGCACTGAACCAAGCGGAAATGCAGATGGCAAGGCTCGCAGAAACGGTTCCTAATGTCGCTTCAGATCTCGAAGGACAGTCGGTCTGCTTTACTGGCGAGCTATTGGCGGTGCTCGACGGCAAGAACATTGATCGATCTACCGCACAGATGATGGCGGCTCGTGCAGGACTAAAGATTTTGACTGGCGTTACAAAGAAACTCGACATCCTTGTCGTTGCAGATCCGTTCACTCAATCTAACAAAGCCAAAAAAGCGAGAGAATATGGAACTCGAATTATGGCTGAGAGCGTATTCTGGAAATCGATTGGTATCGACTTAGATTGAACCTTTCGTTTGGCTTCGAATCATTTGCCGATTTTCAGGCGGATCAAACGAATCGTACAAAATGTGGAAATCCCGTTAGTTTGGGGAAAACGCTCAAACATACAAATCATCGCCGATGCCCAGGGCCAGCGCCCACTAACTCTTATATCCAGTAAGG
>JANXOO010001498.1 GCA_025353525.1 Schlesneria sp.
CAAGATTTCAAGGGTCAAGATTTCAAGGGTCAAGGCAGTTGGAAGTTGACATTCACCCAAGTGACAGTCAAGTTCTTCAATCGATTACACGAGTTACCAATGTGGCCATCATCGCTCCCGCGTGATGAGCCTTTCACGAACGACTTTCAATCGACATTGCGACTCCGATTCGAGTCGATTTCAGGTAATTTTGAACTTATTCTGAAGTGAAGACGGGGTTTCCGGGGAATCCGATGTTGTGGCAACGTTCGGAACGTACGTGACGCAGGCTCATCACGTGGAGCGATAATGGCCACACTGACCAAATCCACTGGCGACGATGCGTTTGCGAAAAGAAATCTACGATCCGGCGATGCCGACAAATTCAGATCTCACCGGCGATATCAGGCATGAATCAACAGTTGCGTTCGATCAGGAAGCATTTGCGCGACGCCTTGAATGACATCCCCCTTCATCGTTCGCCACAGCCCACCGCGTTTTGTTGCGCCAATAATGACCTGAGTGACACCGTACGTGACCGCGAAGTCGACGATTGTCTCGGCAATGTTATCGGCGACGGTATAGATGAACCTGACGGGAACGCCCGCAGCATCGGCGAGTTCCTTGATCTTTTCTGCAGTCTTTTGCGCTTCAGGATCGTTATTGATGTCGGGCTTGTGAGCGGGGCCCAGCATTGGAATGGCGATGTGCCTGACGTACAAAAACAATAACTCGGCATGGAACGACTTCGCCTGTTCAAGCGAAAACGCGACCAGTTTGGGACTGCCCTGGGTCGCCACCAGAAACCGGACTGCCCTCGTTGATTTATCTGCCTGAGCACCTGGCGCCGCCATTTCAACGATACTTCCGACGAGCGAATGAACGCGACCGCCAATTTCTCCCCGATGATGCGTTACCCAACGCGCGGATAGCCCGACACCCACGATCACACCGGCAAAAATCAACGCATGCGGCTTCACGAATGCAATCGTAATCCAGATGGCAATCATCAGGACGGCCAGAACCGCCATGATCAAACGTTCCCACTTTTTGAGCGGTAACCCGGACGTTGTCACGCAACTGCCAAGATTAACCGCGACGGCACCGACAACGCCGATGGCATACAGATCGCCCAGCAAATCGACCTCTGGAACGGCTAACACCGTCAACAAGGGCACAATCACCGAGACTGCCAGCGGGATCAGGGGCATCCCCCATTTATTGAGACCCGCGAATGCGCTTGGCAACTCGTGGTCGCGAGCCATCATGTACTGGATACTCACGAGGTCCGTGACGGCCGTATTGACTGCGGACAACAGCAGCAATGCAAAAACGACCGAGGCGACCGCAGCGAATGTCGGGCCAACGTAATATTCAGCCAGAAACCGCAGCATGTCCTTTTCGTGAGCGTTGTACACAGTCTTTTCAGGTTTCGCAGCATCGGTTTCCACAGCAGAATGAGCGGCCGACTCCGATTTGCTCTCTTTCAGAAATTCTTCGTGGGGAATCGCAGTCATCGCCACTGTCAGGATCAAATTAAGGATGACAATTTCAATCAGCACCGGAAGGATTGCCCGACGCGCCGTTTTTTCGACGGGTTCGACCATGATCCCGGTCATATTGGCAACTGCTTCGACACCCGAAATCGCCAGAATGATTCCCGTGAATTTCGTCC
>JANXOO010001508.1 GCA_025353525.1 Schlesneria sp.
ATACGCGCTCTCGGATCAAGACCACTCGCGGGTTCGTCGAGTAACAGGACTTGTGGTTCGTGAAGCAATGTCCGGGCCAACCCGATGCGTTGAGTCTGACCACGTGACAATTGATTGACCATTGCGTCGCGTTTGAAGGCCATATCGACCAGTTCCAGCTTGTCTTCGCAAATTTTTCGCCGGCCTGGACCGTTGATGCGATACGCCGACGCGAAGAATTCCAGATATTCGATGACGGTCATGTCGTCGTAGACGCCGAAAAAGTCGGGCATGTAACCGACCAGTCGACGAATCTCACGCGGATCGTTGTAGATTGACTTCCCGCACACGTAAGCCTCGCCATAATCGGGGCTGAGCAGCGTGGCGATCATTCGCATCGTCGTCGTTTTCCCCGAACCGTTCGGGCCAATGAACCCGAAGATGTCCCCTTCTTTCAACGAAAGGTTGATCTCGTTGGCCGCGATCAGGTTGCCGTATCGTTTCGTCAGTTGGCGTGTTTCAATCATTTGCGTCAATCAATGCAGAAAAAACGGGAACGATCGGATGTCGAGTCGACCGGGATTTGCCGGTCTTCAGAGCGACACTGTTAATCCGGGACAACTCGCTAATCGGGGACAACTCGCGGCAAGGATTTCAGCAATTCACCAGATCGGGTCACCGGCAGAATCAGTCGTACGAACGAAACGCGTCGATCGGGTTTCAACGGCTGGCCGTCTTCGCGAATCGTTGCCAGCGACTGGTCGATTCGTCCGAACAGAAGAGCGCGTCCGAGCTTCAGCAGGTGTGAACAGTCTTCTGTATCCAGTGTGTAGTTTGTCAATCCGGTATAACGTTCCGCTCCGGCTTCGTCGTAAAACGTGAGGATGCGCATGACTTCGGTCGGATCGAGCGACAGCGTATCGTACGTCGCCTGTTGATGGATCAGATCCGTCGTTGACTTTTCTCCGAATTTGGGAGTTGCCATCGTCAGAATGCCCGTCAGAAACGGACGCAATTCTCGTTGAAAGACGGCCGGTTGATCGACGCGCCAGACCAGCTTCGGTGGCAATGGCAGCGATTTGGCATCGTCGCGGGCTTTCAGATTGCGATAAACGCGATTCTGATAGACCAGCATCCAGTCTTCGATCGGTGCAGAAAAACGGTGCAGGATCGTGCCGGACAAACTTCCCGTTTGCGACGCTTTCAAATGACACTCGATCAATCCGTCGACATCATGAGAGCTCTCGCCCAAAAGAGCTTTCGAGCTCCATTGCATCACTGGAACCTGCGACAATTCGCCACCTGGCTGCTGTTCATAGGTGGCACCCTGAGCGAACCCGGTATCGCGGAGCATTCCTCCGAACGTGGATTCAGGGACCCCATGCCAGATGGTGCGAGATTTCGCGGCCGATTTCGGCTGCGAGACGAGCGGAAGCGATTCGATCCCGACTGTTGTTTGAGTGGTACCAGGACTGTAGATGGTGACAAAATGTCGTTGCCGAGCCGTTGCCGTTGCAACATCGACGTTGACGATATCAAGCTGGTTTGCCCGACGAATGGACCCGTTGGACGCGTTTGCAAACGTCGACGCGAGGACCGCTCCGATCGCTGCCAGAATCGGAAATGTGACCCAGGTCAGATGTGGTCGCCTGAGCAGCCTGTGAACGACGTAGTAGTCGATCGGACCAACACACAGGATCAATACCATCAAAAATCCCATCGCCGTCCACGGGGAGATGCGGTTGACGTGTTCGAACTGCTCCTGAATCGCGT
>JANXOO010000766.1 GCA_025353525.1 Schlesneria sp.
TGCTGCAAAAAACTCGCCGGGCCCGGAGCACGATTTGACCGCTGGTCTCGTCGATTCCTTGTAAAGCACCATGCCGAATCAGCATGCCAATCACACGGCAATGCGGACAGGGTGTCAACTTCAGACGCTGAACAATCGCGAGCAAATCCGCCGCATCACGGTAAAACCAACTCGCACCGACCATCACCCACCCCAAAAAAGAAAACTCCCCGCCTCAAAAATGGGGGGGGGCGAGGTAGATTAAAGACTTTTCGAGCGGGGTGCAGCGAGGGACCGCTCTTACCAAATTCCCACTGTCATAAAAACATCGAACTCCGATCACAATTCGGCAAGATCACGATTAAAATACGATCGCAGCGAGGTAAGGAACAGCGGAACGACCACGGCGATGTCGTCCGATACATCGACGAGCTCGGTCGCGCTACCGTATCAACGTATGACTACGAAATGGATCGATTCATCTACGGGCCGAATGTAGAACACCCCGCTGCGCCGCAAATCGTCATCGGAGCCGCAACGAAGATTCCGGCGCCCGTGATGACGGGGAACGTGGTCAGCCTCTTCGCCGACTATCTTCAAAGTGTCTCGCAGTTCAATTCCGCCGGGTACCTGATTGAAGCCGAAGACGCGCTCGGTCGCTGGACGCAGTACAAACGCGACGCCTACCAGCGAGAGACCGATGTGTTTGGGCCGCTTGGCTATCACATTAACGCGGTCTACGGTGACTATGTGATTGATGGGACACATACTGCCGGAGAAGTTCTCGTGCAGAGCACCGATGAACGGGGCTTGACCAGGGACTTCCAATACGATTCGGCGCGCCGGGTTTCACAGGCCACCGAACATAAGCTCGGCACGGGGGCCACGTCGCCCGCGCTGACCGTCGTCACCGGCTACGGTTTTGCCTACGACACCAGCGGCAACGAGACGGTCACCACGATCACCAAAGACGGAAACTCAATACTCGTCTCGACGGACGTCACCAACTATGACGCGTCAGGTCTTGAGACTTTTACCAGTACAACGGACGCGAATTCGACGTACGGACTCTTGGGACAAGCGACTTTCGTCTATTATTCCAGCGGTCAGCTCAAGCAGGAAATTGACGGTCGCGGGAACAAAACGACCTATGCCTACGATAGCCGAGGCCTCGAAACGAGCGTAATCGCGGCCGACACGGCCAGCATCGCACAGACGACGACTACTACTTACTACGCCGATGGATCGGTGATGACGGTGACGCCACCGGATCAGAACGCGACGACGTTCTACTATGATCCATTGAATCACACGTCATGGGCAAAGCTAATTGCGGGAGTCGCCACGACGACCGGCAATTTCACTGATCATTTGATCAAAACGTTGACCGATGCGGCGGGTCGCGCGATCCAACTCAATGACTCGTTAACCGGTCGATTGATGCAGACGCAATACGATCGACAGGGTCGCACAACTTCGGAAACCCTCAAAGCCGTCTCGCTCGATGGGACCAACGTGAACTCCTCATCCGACCTGACGACGACCTACACTTTTGACGCGATGGGGAACCTGCTGCAAACGGCCAAACCGTCACTCGCTCCCGTGAAAAATGATTATGACGCCCTGGACCGGATTTCTCGCACGGCGATCGTCGCTGCAGCGGGCGAGGTCACCGATTTTACGTATAATACAGCCGGGGATGTCCTGACAGAGACCGAACACCGGATCACCCCTGCGATCAATGGAAACGCGGCAACAAACATCGCTTACGTGATGACAAACACGTATGACGAATTCGGACGAAACGTCAAGACGGTCGATCCGGGTACCGAGACTCTGTCCGGTCGAACGACGACACATGTCTACAGCCATCTCGGACTGACGGAACTGGTCACCGATCGCGATGGAATTGCAACCACCACTATCTCGGATGCGGCGGGACAAGTCCGCGAGATCGACAATGCCGTTGGCGGAATACAGACGTATGTTTACGATGCAAACGGCAATCAGACGGTCCAGAAACTGAAATTGCCAGGTGCGGCCCAGGACTACCGGCAAACGACAACGACCTACGATGCGCTGGATCGACCGACGCTGGTTTCGCAGTCGGGTCAATCGACGTACGTCAACGCAGCGGGCGCGACGGTCGTCGATTCTCAGACGGTGTCTCAAGAAACGATCTACACGGTGATCACGGATTTGACGGCGTCCACAAAAGTGGAAACGTCCAATGCGTTCAACGGACTGACGCGTCCGGTTGGCACACCGCTGACGGCGACGTATTTCGATTCGGTCGGTCACATGATTCGTATTGTGCAGCCCGATCCTGGCGATGGCAGCGGTGCTCCGATCACCGTGTATCAGTACCAGTACGGCGTCAACACGGACGGGACGGGTTCGGGTAACAATCTAATCGTCTCGACGACCGATCCTCGCGGGAAGACATCGAGGGTCGTTCAGAATGTGGCGGGGTGGACGTTGTCAGCGACGGAAGCGGCGGCGGGTTTAAGTGCCGGGCCGACCCAATCCAAGCTGGTATACGATTTGGCAGGGCGCATCGTCTCGCAGACTGATATTGCGGGGAGCAAAGCCACGTTCGACTACGATCTGGCAACGGGTCTGGTCCATTCTTCCAAATCGCCCTTGGCGAATCAGGGTAATAGCACAGCCACGACATCGTTTGTGTACGATTCCGCAGGAAACCGCGTGCGTCTGACGGATCCGAATGGAAGTGCGACGAGTTGGACGATTGATGGCTTGGGCCGCACCAAGTCGGAAACGACGAAAGTCAATGGCGCAGATGTCTCGCGGACGTGGGAGTATGTCGGACTGCAGACGAACAGCGTCGACCGCGATGGCAAACAAACCGTCACGATCGTCGACCCCGTTGCAAACACGCTGACGGAAAAATGGTTTGTTCCTGGCGCGGACATTACGGGAATTCCGTTCGATACGATCGTTTCGACGTTCGATTCCACCGGCCAAATCCTGACGGCGACCGATAGCGTGACGGGCGTGGTTACTCCCAATTCCTCACTGACATTCAAGTATGACTCTCTGAATCGTCAGGTGGTGTCGACTCAGCAAACCAATATCCGTTCGGTGCAGGCGTCACAAGACGGAGCGGCCACATCGAGTAAGTGGACG
>JANXOO010000767.1 GCA_025353525.1 Schlesneria sp.
CGTCCACTTACTCGATGTGGCCGCTCCGTCTTGTGACGCCTGCACCGAACGGATATTGGTTTGCTGAGTCGACACCACCTGACGATTCAGAGAGTCATACTTGAATGTCAGTGAGGAATTGGGAGTAACCACGCCCGTCACACTATCGGTCGCCGTCAGGATTTGGCCTGTCGAATCGAACGTCGAAACGATCGTATCGAACGGAATTCCCGTAATGTCCGCGCCAGGAACAAACCATTTTTCCGTCAGCGTGTTTGCAACGGGGTCGACATCCCTTCGAAATTCAATGATCGAGCCAGTTGATCGACTCGGCGAATCATCGTTGGGATGCGATAGGGGCCATGCATTGTTACAACACATGCTGCGGCCTGGTCGCCTGAAATTCCTACCGCCGTCACGAGCAACGGTTGGCGACTTTCTCCGCGAAATACCTCTACGCTGGGAGCACCACGAAACCGCGTTTTGCCAATTCCAACCACCGGAACTCGACGTTCGAGTGATTCGTAAAGTCGGGCACCGAGACCCGGTTTGAAGTTGTCGTCCAGCCACACGTACCCATCGACAATAATAAAATCTATCTCGCACGAAATAGTCGAAAGCACTTTGGATAAACATGGCAATTCCCGCAGATAGAACTCGCCCGGTCGATATTCCGCAATATCGAGAACGCTAACTACGTTCTGAAAAATCACCTCGTTGGAATCCCAGCCTTGAAAAACCACTATAGCCGAACTGGCACTCGTGTCTTTGTACTGAACATCCACGCATGCGATGATCGGTCCAGGTGACATGATTTGGCTCACAAAGCCCTACAAGAAGGTAAGTGCGTAGATGTCAAAATCATCCTCGTCTCTGCATTACACGTCAATCGTGAATCTCTGGAGTGATTCCCGGGGCCAGCCAATGCTCCGTAAGATTGCCAACCTCATCCCAATGCTTTCGTTCAATTGTCCTCCCGTAGATACACCTACCGATCTCCTGCAAGCGGCCATTCGGATACCACTCGCGGTAAATGCTGTTCTTAATATTCATTGGTGGTGACTCCGATTTCATCTGGCCATTCGGATACCACCTCCGAATAAAACCCGTTTCCATTCCATTAACGAAGCTTTGCTCCCATGACAAGATACCGTTACTGTGCAGCCGAAACGTCGTCCCAGTAAATGGCATGTCTCGATAGTAGTAGATTAGATTGTCGTCAAATTCAATTTCTGTATATTCGACGCGCATCTATTCACCAAATATTTCTTCAAACGGGCCTGGAAAAGGCTTGTAGCCGGAAATGCTTCGCACATCATAAAGGATGTTAGCGCAGTTTTCACAGAATCGGAATGGCGATCCGGCAGCACCAAATCGCTTAGTTGCCTTAGTCGAAATTACGTTTGTAATAATTTCCGAAAGGTCTTCGACCGGCAGCCCTAGACCTTAACCAAGCATGCTTTTTTGATGAATTTGGTTTTGCAGACGAAAAAAACCGAAACCCTTCTGCGTTTTCCGGCAATTCATGAGTGTGTACTTACCATGAACCGTTCCTCGCAAAAGGATTTCGAGTGAAGATG
>JANXOO010000020.1 GCA_025353525.1 Schlesneria sp.
GTTTTGGATGAGTTGAAACGAGGCCAACGTGAACTGATTTGGCCTGTTTTTGATGGTGCGCGCACACGTTCAGCGGGACGCTGGTTGAGCGACTTCCATGCAGGGAGTTCCGGTTCGGTGGCGGAGCGTGGTTTCCACTCCTCTATGAGGAGTCTTCGAATACGGGTGGCTGCATGGCCAAGCCTCTGGCCACCGCAGTCAGCAACTCCACCATTGAGCGAAACAGGAAGGTCTTGAAATAAGTACGAATCATTTCCCAGAGATACCGTTTTGTCCCCATTTTCGCCCAGGCAGCCTGGAAGATTGGACAACACAGTTGCTGTGTTTGATCGACCAGGAAGGCCAGCATCATGAGCAGCATCAGCACCACGGATAAGTGCTGTTCGCCGTGTCCATAATTGTGTTCCAGGTGATAGCCCTGATTCTTGAGCGTGTTGAAAGTCTCGTTCTCGATTTTCCAACGGGATCGTCCGCCCCACATGATCGGAACCACGTTGTTCGGCGTCGGAACAATGTCGGTGATCCAACTGAAATACTGGATTTTCCCTTTCTGCTTGACCTTCTTGACGATCCTGGACGGATGGATTTCCCAGTATTCCAGGACGTTGACCAGGCAGTCCTGGTGCGATTCATTGAGCGGCACAGCGTGGTGAAATCGAAAGTGATGCAACACGCCATCGCGTTCATTCACCTCCGTCAGTGTCTGAGTTCGATTGGCCTCATCGTTCGCTTGGAGGAACTGAAACACAAAGGCGTGGTCACCCGGCTTGACGCCAATGATGTAACGCGCGTTCGCCTCGCGTAAGTCATCGAGGTGTGGCGTGTTCGAACTCAAGGCATCCTCGACGATGATCACCGGCAACTGAGGATGATCCTGGCGAAACTTCGTGAGCCAGCGACGCGTGGCGTTACGCTCACAGTCGTTTTTGTGGTAACCGTCCTCGTTGATAATCGGCTCGGGTGCCAGCGGAATCACCTCTTTCAGTTCGGGGTGAACCAGTGTGGCTCCCAGCACCTGATGCGAATACGTGGTCCCGCCTCCGCGATGCTTCTTCTCCAGGCACGATGAGCAATGAATCTTCGAGGAAGAAAAATACGTCGTTCCATCAAGCGATACCAGGTAATGGCCATCGAGGAAGGCGAACCGTTCCAGTGCCTTGCCGCGTTGAAGTACGCGGAATACATCCTGAAACACGGGTCGCAAATCGGTCGGATCGACGGGGTCCAGAATGCTGCGCATTTGCGAGTCACTCGGAACGTTCTGAATGCCGTAAATCGCGCGAAGGTTATCGTCGTGGTCACGACGTCGCTGGTCAAAAGCCAAAAGAGAAGCGTCTTTCAACGAGAACATGGCGACGGCCGACATCAAGGCATCGCTCAAGGAAATCTCGACTTTTCCCAACCGCTGATCCGTCAACCGGTCAAACCGATGACGGATCATCTGGAACAGTGAGTCGGCACAAAGTTCCTGACGCGATTTCCTTGCAGAACATCCCATGATCGGCAAATCCTTTTGCCAGAGTGATAAAATGGGCCGTTCAGGCGAACACGCTCCCAAATTAGATTACAAAAAGGAATCCCAAAATCGCCCTGATTTCATGGGCAAACTGAGCGACCGGGAATTGCTGTCATGCGCGACCACGTGCATATGCTCATCTCAATACCACCAAAATATTCGGTGGCGCACGTCGTCGGATATGTCAAAGGCAAGAGTTCGATATGGATCGCTCAGAATGTCGAACGCAAAATCCGGAACTTCACTGGAGCCAAATTCTGGGCACGCGGCTATTTTGTTTCGACGGTAGGCCGTGACGAAGAGTTGATCCGCAGCTATATCCGCAATCAAGAATTGCAGGATAAGCAACTGGATCAGCTGACACTTATCCCATAACCCTCATTTAAAACCGCTTTTAGCGGTTCAAGCGAAGCGTCTCAACCTCCCGGCTTTGCCGGGAGTAATTGATTTGGCTTCGTACTGCATCCGCACACATAGCCTCTGCTTTGGTAATCCATTTGTTAGCCTGGTTGCGGCTTGTGCCTGCATTCGGGAGGTTGAGGAATTCGGGCGACAATGAAAGGTCAAGGTCTTCTGAGAACCGATCGATGACTCCAAACACTTTCGACAGTGAAGTGCCGCCTTTGAATACGAGGCTGCTGGCAAATTCCGAGTCGAACAGGATGCCGAGTAACCAGCAGACCCAGAAGTCCTTCTCCATCACGACAGGGGATATGTCGCGCTGGAGCGCAGCCTGCTCGATATAAAGTCGGCGTTCATCGGACGACAACGTCAGGAATGCGAGCTTCATGGACTCACCTCGGCAAGTTCGCGGATGATCGGGTGCATCCAGGCCGGTGCAAGGCGCAGGTCTTTGAGGAGTTCTCGCCGCTCGTTCGCAGGTAGAGTACGTTTCAGATGTTCCCGTCGTTGCGGGGTGATATGGTCTTCTCCCAGTTCGCGGAGGGCTTGGATCAGAAGACCGATCAGGCGTCCGGCTGCTGCCATGTTTCGCGCGGTTGTCTGTCTGAGCTGGATCGTAGTTGGGCCAATCCTGACCGTTCGGGTTGGCCCATCGGTTAGAAAGACAGCCTTGGCTGGCACCTGCTCAGACAGGCCAAGGAGATTTGCCGCGTATGCGCCTGCAGGCTGTAACCTCGTTCGATCACGACCAGCCAATGCTTTAGCGACCACCTCAGGTGTGGGCTGAAGTGGTCCAAGAGTAGGGTGTTCGGTGGGATAGTCGTAGACACCTCGCGCGAGGCGACGGATCGTCCCTTTTTTTTCAAGTCGGTGTAGAACGATATCGACCGCGTCGCGAGTTCCGAGATCCAAAAAGTCAGACGGAACGAATACAGATCCTCTTCCGCGACGTATTATTCGCGTAAGGGTCATTGAATCAATGCTTTGTGGATTCTTCTTTGCAGCCATAATGTAAGGAATATTACCCTTTTTTTCTTACAAGTAAAGCATTGTCTGGGCAGAAGATCACCTAAAATTGCTGCTCGAACTCCATTTGCCCATCGACCCCACGTGCCTCGGCTCCAGAAAATTCGGCGGTCACGAACTCGCCATACGAAACAGGAATTAACGTCCAGCCGTAACCCCCTACGGGCATTGAGTTTTCTTGTTTTTTTAATGGCGATCTCCTTGATGCTTGTCAGAAAAGCGGATACGATTTCC
>JANXOO010000025.1 GCA_025353525.1 Schlesneria sp.
ACGGGGCATCGTCGGGAATCGGATCAAAGTTCGCCTGGGACGGCAACAATCAGGTGGGAACGGGCCGTATGGAGATTACGGAAAGTCGCCCGAATTCGTCGATCAAAATCGATCTGGTTTTCACCAGGCCGATGCAAGCGACGAATCTGACCGTTTTCGTATTTGAACCCTCGGGGAATGGAACCAAAGTCACGTGGACCATGTCGGGGGAAAACGGTTTTATGGGAAAATTGTTCACCCTCTTCATGAACTGCGACAAAATGGTCGGAGGTCAGTTCGAGAAGGGATTGGACAACATGAAAAGCGTTCTCGGAGCGAGTGCCACCTGAGTCCGGTCCGATCAACCTGGGCCCGTTATGGTATCCCGTGGTGATCGTGATTTCGGCGATACCGTCGTCGTGGCCTCGTGGACGACTTTACTGCAGGAATCAATTTACTTCCACGGGCTGAATCCGATTCTCAGCTCGAATTGACATCGTCGGTCGCATCTTTTTCTACACAAATGAGATCAGGAGACGTGAAAATGAAAGTAATGGTGATCGTCAAAGCCTCGAAAGATTCCGAAGCGGGAAAAATGCCCGACACTGAATTGTTGACGGCCATGGGGAAATACAACGAGGAACTGGTCAATGCAGGGATCATGCAGGATGGTGCAGGGTTGACGCCGAGTTCCAGGGGAGCGCGCGTCCGGTTTTCGGGTTCGACGCGAACTGTCGTCAACGGACCGTTTGCGGAGACGAAAGAACTGATCGCCGGATTCTGGGTCTGGCAAGTAAAGTCGTTGCAGGAAGCGATCGACTGGGTGAAAAAGTGCCCCAATCCGATGAACGACGATTCCGACATCGAGATTCGTCCCTATTTTGAAGCGGAAGATTTCGGCGAGGCACTCACGCCGGAACTCCGCGAGCAGGAAGCAGTCCTTCGGGCCCGCGGATTGGGACTCAACCCGCCCACATTGACGTTGGGACCGGAAATCGTGATTGCCGGATTGAATCAAACCTACACCATGGAAACCCGTGTCGGGATTCCCCGGCAGTGGGAACAATTTGTGCCACGCGCGGATACCATTCCCGGTACAATCGGTACGACGTTTTATGGAGTATGCTGGAATACGAAACCCGATCGCGGCTTTGACTACCTCACGGGAGTCGAAGTGTCGAGTTCTGGCACCTTGCCTTCTGAATTCACATCAGTGAAACTCAGCGCGCGACGTTACGCTGTTTTTCCTCATACCTCTCACGTGTCTGCGATCCCAAAAACGATCGAGACGATCTGGACTCGCTGGGTACCTGAATGCGGATTGAAAGTCGCCAAAGCCCCCTGTTTTGAACGGTACACATCCGATTTCAATCCACACACGGGAATGGGAGGAATGGAATTCTGGATTCCGCTGGAATCGTAAACACGTGAGTCATACTGTAACCCCTGCTAACGGAGCTGTCCGCATGTCTGAATCAACAAGTACTGTACCAAACGCCGTGAACAAATCTTCGAAATCCCAAATCGCAGGCTGGCTGCTGAGTGGTCTGGTCAGCGTCTTCCTGGCGGGTCCCAGTGCGCTTGGCAAATTCGTGGAGTGGGAAGGGAAAGCCAAAATGTTCGATCACATCGGGTTTACAAATGACGTGATCATGAAAATCGGAGTTCTGGAAATCATTCTTGCCATTCTGTTCCTGATCCCGCGCACCGGGTTCCTCGGAGCAATTCTGCTCACGGGCTACCTGGGAGGGGCAACCGTCACACACGTACGTGTCGGCGATCCATACTTCATGCCGATTGTGATCGGCGTTGTCATGTGGATCGGAATGGGATTGCGACGTCCCGCCATATTTTCGCTGGCGATCGACTCCAAAGCAGTACAACGTTGATTGTCGTCCCGCCAATTGTCGTTCAGAAATCGGATGCAAGTTTACGACAGGATCGAATGGACAACGTGTCCGTGAACATCGGTCAATCGGCGTTCGATCCCGTTGTGATAAACGGACAATCGTTCGTGGTCGAGACCCAGCAGGTGAAGAATTGTTGCGTGCAGGT
>JANXOO010000770.1 GCA_025353525.1 Schlesneria sp.
GGCGGTTACGTGTCGCGCAAGCACGCCATGCTTAAAATGCTTCAGGACCACGCTGCGATTCGCGATCTTTCGAGCAGGAACGGCACCTCACTCAACGGTCGAAGAATTGATCAGGAAGAGGTGCTGAACGAAGGCGACGAGATTCAGATCGGTGATTACACGCTGAAGATTTGCCTTGCCATCGGAAGTGCCATTCGACATCTCGGAGATCCGGGTTCCTCGACCCAATCGAACCCGCTTACGCCAAACGTCGATCCATCGGCCCCCCCACAATGGCCGCCAATGACACCCGCACAAACTCGCGTGTTTGACGGATTTGTCGCAGGTCTCTCTGAGAAGGAAGTCGCTTCGAAACTGAATCTTAGCATCCACACAGTTCACACGCATTCGAAGGCAATCTACAAGGCGTTCGAGATTTCGTCTCGAGCAGAACTTCTGAGTCGTTGGGCGGCCTTGTCACGGAATGACGATCCCGATTAGCGGGCACTAAGGAAAATGTTCAAGCCGCCAGACCGTTCAGGCAGAAACATGGCGTTGGAAAAATCGCCAGGTCGTGAGACTTGCCACTTCCACTTCCAACTCAAGATCAGTGACCTGATCTGCTTTCGTTCATCGTGGCGATTGCCGATTGACGAATTGAAGCTTGTCCCGCTAAAAGAGGTTTTGAAAGCCTTTTGGCTGTTGTCTGTTGTTCACACAATGGCGGAATCTCGTGCTCGACCGGGATTTGTCGCCTTCAACCTGAAAGGCGACCGGCAAGAAAGGGAATTCCACTTGTTGAAAAAGGGGGGACAGGCACCAGGAAGACCCCCGGCGCGCCGGGGTCCCCGTTTTTCAGCAGGCCTGTTTGCCACTGCCGGTCGCCTGTAATAAAGAAATACTGCGTCATGCCCATGGAAGAGACTCCTGCCCCTTCATCCGCGACGAACTTTATCCGCGACATCATTGATGCCGACAACGAATCGGGTCGATTTGATCGACGCGTTCATACCCGGTTTCCTCCGGAACCAAACGGGTACTTGCATATCGGCCATGCCAAATCGATCTGCCTGAACTTCGGGCTGGCGATCAAATACGGTGGCCAGTGTAACCTTCGATTCGACGATACGAACCCGACCAAAGAAGATGTCGAATACGTCGATTCGATCAAGGAAGATGTCCGCTGGCTTGGGTTCCAGTGGGATCATCTGTTCTACGCCTCGGACTACTTCGAAACGATCTTCCGGTTCGCCGAAACACTGATCGCGAAGGGTCTGGCATACGTCGACAGTTGCTCGACTGACGAGATCCGGCAGCTTCGCGGAACGTTGACGGTCCATGGAAAACCTGGGCCATGGCGCGACCGAACGGTTGCTGAAAACCTCGACCTGTTCCGCAGGATGCGCGCGGGCGAGTTTCCCGACGGGGCGCACGTCTTGCGAGCCAAAATAGACCTCGCGCACACCAACATGAATATGCGGGATCCGCTGCTGTACCGCATCCGCCACGCCGAACACCATCGGACGGGGAATACCTGGTGCATCTATCCGCTGTACGACTTTACTCATGGTTACAGCGATTCCATCGAACGGATCACTCATTCGATATGTACTCTGGAGTTCGAGAATCATCGTCCGTTGTATGACTGGCTGATCGATGTCCTCGAACTCTACCATCCGCAGCAGATCGAGTTCGCCCGTTTGAACCTGACGCATATGATGATGAGCAAACGCAAATTGCTCGAACTGGTTGAAACGAACTCGGTTTCCGGTTGGGATGATCCTCGTATGCCGACGTTGGCCGGGATTCGCCGTCGCGGGTATACGCCGGAAGCGATGCGCGCATTCTGCGATGAAATTGGCGTGACCAAATTCAACGGCCTGACAGAAATCGTTGTCCTCGAAAACGCCATCCGGGCCGATCTTAACAAACGGTCCAACCGGGCGATGGCCGTCATCAACCCGATCAAGGTTGTCATCGACAATTATCCCGATGACCTGGTGGAAGAACTTGAAGCCGTCAACAATCCCGAAGATCCGGCCGCAGGAACGAGACTCGTTCCATTCTCGAAAGTGCTGTACATCGAACGGGACGATTTCATGGAGATTCCCGCCAAGCAGTTCTTCCGACTGTCGCCCGGTCGCGAGGTGCGACTTCGCTGGGGTTATCTGATAACCTGTCAAAGCGTCGTGAAAGATCCGTCAACGGACGAAATTATCGAACTGCGATGCACGTATGATCCGCTGACGCGTGGCGGGAATGCCCCGGACGGGCGCAAAGTAAAGTCGACGATCCACTGGGTTTCGGCTGCGCATGCGATGACCGCCGAAGTTCGCCTTTATGATCACCTTTTCAAATTGGCTGACGTTTCCGAAATTCCCGAAGGCGAACACTGGAAGAACTGGTTGAACCCCGCATCGCTTGTCGTCGTCCCGTCCGCGAAGCTGGAACGGTCACTGGCGACCTTCAAGCCGGGCGACCGCTGCCAGTTCGAACGATTGGGCTATTTCTGCGTCGACAAGGAGTCGACTCCCGGAAAACCGGTTTTCAATCGGACGGTGACGCTGAAAGATGAATGGACGAAGATCCAAAAGAAAAAGGGAAGCTGACGCCGATCAGGATTGGACCAGGAAGCGGGACAACTCTGGCTGTACAAAGTGGCTCATTTTCCGCATATTTTCGTGCGGGAAAATCCTTTGCGGAGTTTTGCCAAAAGAATCACGATTTTGCCGAATCGGCGGATTGCAACCCTCATTGGCTTCTTTTTCCCGACGTCCTTTTGCGAAAGCCGTTTCGACAGTGTCGACGCGTTGACAGGCTGTGCCCGCGGCCTAGAATGATGGTCCGTCGTGCAGGGATGCCGCCCCGGAGGAATAGACGCTTACAGGTGGGAGTCCCTCAATGTCCCTGCGAATTTTGACCGCGTTGCCAGTCTTCAATGAAGAGAGTCACGTCATTGACGTGATTGCAGAAGTCCGCAAGTTCAGCAAAGAAATCCTCGTCATCGATGACGGTTCGAGTGACAAGACTCCGGAATTGTTGAAGTCACTCCGCGATATTCATGTCCTGAGACACCAGCAGAATCAGGGTTACGGTGCCGCCTTGCGATCGGCATTCACGTACGCGCTTGCCGGTCAATACGATGTTCTTGTGACGATCGACTGCGATGGACAACACCAGCCGGCGTTAATACCGGAAATGGCTGCGGCTGTATTCGATCATGAAGACCGGCCCGCTGATATTGTTTCGGGTAGTCGGTATCTGAAAGTCTTTCCGGGTGCGAGTGAGCCTCCGTTCGAACGACGCCGAATCAACATGCAGATTACGGAATGGCTGAACCACCAGTTTCGGCTGGGATTGACCGATTCGTTTTGCGGATTCAAAGCCTATCGCGTCGATTCGCTCGCGCGATTGCGGATTACAGAATTGGGGTATGCGATGCCCTTGCAACTGTGGGTTCAGGCTGCCGCTCAGAAAATGAAGATCGTCGAATTCCCTGTGCCGCTGGTCTATCTTGAAGAAGAACGATCGTTTGGAGGCTCACTGGATGTTGCCGCCAGACGGCTGGCTTATTACCAGGAAGTTCTGGATCGCGAAATGGCATCAATGCACCTGACGCAAACAAAAAAGTGCGAATCGACCCCGGCTTCCGGACATCGTCCGTTGGCTTGCTGTGCAAGAGAGTGAAAAATGAAGACCGGCTAAAGCCTGAACTCCAACTGATTGTTACGAATTGACGACCAGGATGGCAGGGATGTCGATGTTGACTCCCTTGACGCTGATGGGGACGGTGGGCCAGTCGCCGGGTCGGGTCACCACTTCAGCCCCTTCTGCTGTGACGATAACGGTGTCTCCCATAAGTGCGGGGCCGACCGAGGGGTGCCAGAAGAGCGGAATTCCTGGCGTCAGCCGGAACTCGCTGTTTGGCATTAGCGGCACCGAACCGAATTCGTATTCTACAATATCTGCCTGATCAGCCTGCTGCCACTCTGATGCTGAGCCGGTCTTTTCGTACAGACGTCGGACCCGGTTCCAGACTTCAAACAGTTCCCATTCGGGCTGGGAAAAGAACATTCCTGTGGCAGCAATCAGTGCCGCAGGTTCGAATGCCGCCAGCAGATCGACGGGTGGAGTCCCAATCGATACCGTTCGCGCTGCCCCCACAAAAAGGCCCTGATATCGCCCTGCAACGGATATTGTGCAGTAACGCTGGACGATCGATTGATCGAACGTCCAATACCGGAACCGTCGGCCACGACCGTCACCCAGAATCTGGATTCGTTCAGGAATGACTCCCTGCTTCAACAGCCGATGCGAAACTTCGCCCGCGATTTCCGCTTCGGTTCGTCCGCGACCAAGTCCCCGCGCTGTCGCTTCGATGGCGTGTGTGACAAGTCGACCCGCTGTGCGCACCTGTTCAATGTCATGACCGCTCAGCGGAAGCCGCATCCCGAGCAACATCAAGCTGACATCGTCGGTGCCGTTTGCACCAGTGTCACTTGCCACACGTCGACCGCGACAAAGGTCGCCAATCATGACCGATCGCGGCTCGAACCAGGGTCGTTCTTTCAATTGAAAACCGAGACCCGGAACATCGGTTTCAAAGAATCGGGCGGTGTCGGCGTTACTGCAAACGACGACTCGGGCTTCGGGAGTTACGAACAGCGAACCGGTCGGGCCTGTATTGCCTCCGCGCTGATTTTGTCCACCGCATGTCAACCACGCGTAATTTGATGGCTGTTGCAACAGCAACGCACAATAATCTTCGCGGTCGAGAAACTCTTTGATCAACGCATGACGCCGATCAATCTCGGCCATACGACCCAGGTCGAACGTCGCGAATTCGGCAGAAGAAAGCGGATCGGAGAGGTCGACCGTCGTCAGGCCCATGCGTTGCCTCGCATTCCGTTCAAATTGTTACCGTCGACACACCGCTCAGCCCGGTCAATCGGTCATTTTCAGACGTGAAAACAACCAGGCACCATCGATCACTGCGACCGGACACAGTATACCATTGGGATGGGTGCCGTCGGCTACTGTGCGAACAATCAAAAGACGGGATGTCACAAGTTGGGGCCCGAGCGGCGGGAAGGCAGTTATATCGATGTCTCGAAATGAGTCCGGCGATGACGACATCATGCGTGACGCCGTTTCGCTGGTACGGCGAATTGAATGCCGAAGTGCCGTGAACGCAAGAGCGATCGTTGCCGGATTCAATTCGGGCGGATGGCTGTTCGTTTATTCGGGCGAAGACCCAATGTACCGATTTGACTCAAAACATCGATTGCGTCGTGCGTTCGTAGATGGCTTGCTTTATCGCACGGAAGGTCAGACGCTTGCGCAAATTCAGCGTCAACGCTATTCCGATGTTCATCAAACCGGCTCGACACGGGAAACGACGTTACTCCGCCGGGACCTGTCAACGAGCGAACTGGAAGTGTTTCGGTTGCGGATGATGCGAGACATCGCGGAATGCATTTCTGGCATTCGCACCGGCGAGTTCATCAAGCGACTGCCAGTCGACGATTTAATCGTTGTTGACGACATCGTGAACGGGTTACGGGCTGTCCTCGACAGCCAGGAATTTCTTGCACCGGCGATCGTTCGCAGGGCGAGAACATGACCGGGTCGGATCGTCCGATCCAGGTTGAGCGACAGGATTCGAGCGACAGGATTCGAGCAACAGGGGTCGACTTATACCCGTCGACCACATCATGCGGCCCGGCGTTGGTGACCGGTTGCCCGTAGTTCGTGACAGAACCCGGCGACTGCATCGACGATTCTCGACTGATCGTTGGTCGGAAGTTCGGGATAGCTTGGCAGTGCCAGAATGTCTCGCGATGCTGCTTCTGATTCCGGGAATTGGCCCGTACGGTAGCCGAGCGATTTGAAGCACTGCTGAAGGTGCAGCGGTTTTGGATAATAAACCGCACAACCGATCTTGCGGGATTTCAGTTGTTGCATCAGACCATCGCGATGTCCGTTCCGCACCCGAATGCAGTACTGGTTAAAGACGTGACGACGTTGCGGTGCAATCTTTGGAAGCACGATTGTTTCCAGGATGCCCGCCTCGCGGAACTTCTCACCATAGCGATCAGCGTTTTGCTGTCGCAGGTCGCTCCACGTATCGAGTTGCCTGAGCTTCACACGCAAGACAGCCGCTTGCAATGCGTCCAGCCTGCTGTTCATACCGACTTCGATATGTTCGTACTGGCCGACATCCCCGTGAACCCGCAGGCACTTCAGCCGTTTTGCCAGTTCGGGATCGTCGGTCGTCATCATTCCGCCGTCGCCCGCACCGCCAAGGTTTTTGGTGGGGAAGAAGCTGAAGCAGGCGACGGATCCCAGAACGCCCGCTCGTCGGCCCTGGTACTCGGCACCAATCGCCTGGCAGGCATCTTCGACGATTTCCAGATCGTGCTTCTGAGCGATCCTCCACAGCGATTCCATATCGCAGCACTGGCCGAAGAGATGTACCGGCATGATGGCGCGAGTTCGCGGCGTGATCGCATCTTCGACGGCTTGCGGGTCGAGATTGAAGGTGACGGGGTCGATATCGACGAAGACGGGAGTCGCACCGGCCCGGCAGATCGAACTGGCGGTCGCAAAGAACGAGAACGGCGTCGTAATGACTTCGTCCCCTTCGCCGATTCCGAGTGCCTGCAGCGCAATGATCAGAGCATCCGTCCCGGAATTGCAGCCGATGGCAAAGCGGGCATCGCAGTATTCCGCGATTTCGCGTTCCAGTTCCGTCACTTCGTCACCGAGGATGAATTTCTGTTCGGTGAAGACTTTTTCGACAGCGGCCATGATCTCGGACGACATGGCGTTAAACTGGGGAACCAGATCAATAAACGGAACGGGCCGATCATTGGCCAGCGACAAAGTGTAGGTCATCTGCGATTCCTTTCGCATCCGGCAAACAATGGTGATTTTCGAGGTGCAATCCGCACAGTGAAAAGTGTCTCTGAATCTAGGTCGGAGACCAGACTGCGTCAATACGAACGGGCAACATCAGTAGCGAAAATCGAATCCGAACGACATTCCCTGCAGGATCGATTCAGAAAACTGGCGTTTGAGCTGGAAATCTGACTGCCCGGCCGCGTTCTGGTTGTAAATGATGTCGTTAAAACTGCGATTCAATTGACCGGCGTAAAGAAAGTTGTAGGAAATGTACGTTGAAACATTCTTCGAGAGTGCGATATTTCCGTAGAACTTCGCGTCAAACAGGGGACTGAATGTCGCTCCGTTCGAAGTGAGGTTTTGAGCACGGTCGGTCGTTCCAAAAACTTTCGAAGTATCGAGCGACGACTGCCATGTGTTGATCGCGAACATGATTTTCGGCTCGACCCCGATGGCGAATCGCGAGTGCACCAATTCCGCTCTCAGGCCCAGTTGCGGGCCGAACAGGTTGTTATTGGCACTGGAGTTGATCGTCCTTCCGATCACGTCGTTTGTCAACGGATTGAGCGCATTTGGCACGTTGTACTGGCCGAACTGAAGCAGTTTATCGCGATAATTGAAGTAGCGAAGTCCGTACGAAGGGTGCAGTTGGAAAATCGAGTTGGGGTCACTCGTTTCAGAGACATAGTTGACTTCCGAACCCCACGTCGATGTCGACAGTGTGGCCCGGTAGCTGACATCGTAATCAATGGCTGGCGAGGTCGCCGTCAGGTTAGAAGGGACGCCGTTCACGAAGACTGGCTGAGTGTAGAATTGGGCAGTTCGTCCGTTAACGGCAGGATTACCATCCGCACCGACGTTTCCGCCAATCAGGACCGCCGGGTTAGGAGTCACGGCTGTCTGGATGAAATCCGAAGCGTTGATCGAGCCGGCATTTTTTGAGAATACGAACGAACTGATTTCAATCTGACCGGCGGGCAGAGGGATCCCGAACGTTCCGCGAAATCCGTTCAGGCTGTTGATCGAAATCTCATCCAGCGTCGGTGCATTTGAAATACCTGTCGCGCCGTTGACTGATCGGCTGAACATGACCCCTTGCGAGACTTGCTGATTGATGGGTTCGCCGAGAAGCTGCACGTGAGGCACACCGTTCAACGGCTGCTGACCCAGCAATTTGCCTCCCGGTCCGGATGCTCGCCACAACATGTACTCGCCGCGAAACCACGAACGTCGAATCGTTTCCGTCAGGATTTTGCCAAGTGGTGTATCTTCATAGACGAAACCGGAATCGTCCGGCAATTCTTCAAATACCGTACGCGGCGTTGGTCCCGGAGGGCCACCAACGGGAGCCCGCTGGAAGCTGTAAGGCGCGCCGTGGTATTCGCCCAGGCCTTCGTGTTCCTGAAATGGTTGAAATTGCTGGAAACCCGCAGGTTGCACTCCGTATCCTGGAGGCGGACCCATTGGGTTCTGAGCCTGAATTGGTGAGCATACCAACGCAGTCAGCAATGTAAGCAAACCGAATGGAATCCGTCCGGTCATGATGGTTCCCTGACAAGTGTAGCCCGATGGGTCTTCAGTGCGTCAGGTCCCTGCCGTCAAGGACTCGACGCACCGACACTAACGGCTATGCCAGCAGTATCGGTTGTAACGATTGCTCAACTTCTGGAAAAACTTTGCCGTTTGGATAAAATATGACGAAGATTCCGAATTTGAGGATGTCTTCGCAGGCGGCTTTTGGCAAAACTTGCCGGAACTCCTCTTTTCATACAATTGCGAATCTGTTAGAGACTGACGCTGCTGACAGATCAGACACTGTCGGACTGCGTCGCTTCTTGCCTTTTTCTTCGTGCATCAGGGAGAGGTCACACATATGTCTTTGTCAGCAAATGAACTGCGGAGTGCAGTTTGGAAGTTCTCGGGGGCATTTGGGAAAGGATTCCCATGTGGAATGGTTTTTGGAAGCTCACTGTGATGGTGGGCGTGATTGGCGTCGGACTGTTTGCCGCATGGCAAGCGCAAAAGGGGATGACACGCGGCTCGAGCACCGTCTCGTCAGATTCCGCCGATGTGAACGATGTCGCCGCTCCGGACGAACGCGCTTTAGTCGTTGATTCGAAGCGTCGCAGTCGCCGGTTGGATGATGCGGACGAATTCGGTTCGGCAAAAAGCGGAACAAAGCCGCGTCGCCTGCCTGCCGATTCTGACGACGACCAGATCGAACTGGTCAGTAATACGTCGACCGGAAAATCGGGTGTGAAGACTGCCAACGGCGCAAGTGCAAAGCTCGCGGTCCTCGATCGAACATCCCCCGGAAAAGGATTGAGTTTCGACGATGACGAGTCGTTCGACTCCGGTACAACAAAAGAATCGGGAAATAACGATATCGGATACGCGGACGCACGTCACACAGATACGGGGGCTCCAAAGCCTCTTCCTGATGAGGACTTCGACGAAGCGAATTCGCCTGGCAATAAGTTTCGATCGAATCGGAAAGTAAAAGTCACTGCAGCAGTTGAATCGGATTCCGGACCCGAATCGACCGTTGATCCGTTCAGCGACGAGTCATCCGTTTCAGACGAAAAACCTTCAATCATCATCCAGGCACCCGCCAACGTTGAACCGGGCCGCGCCCGGATCAATACCGATTTCGATGATGCGGCCGATGTTCCCCGATCGCGACGTGCTCTTGTTGGATCGGGACGCCGATTGGAAAAACCGGTTGAATCCGATGTTGATCCGTTTGCCGATGATCGCAGCCGGCAAAAAGCCGGATTGCAGACCGATTCCGGATCGTCGATCGCGACGGGCGACCCTGTCCTTGGCCTGCCCGAACCACTTCACAATTCAAGCACGCCCGATCTGCCGCCTTCGCAGAACAAGCCGGAATCGACTCCACGCAATTTGCCATCGGAAACGGATGAAACGCCGACTTACGAGAATGTTCCTTCCCGATTGGGGACGACGCTTCGTCGCCCGCTCGCAATCGATGAACCGGATCGCGAATTGCTTGAAACTCCGCCCCTTTCATTGCGGGATTCTCAGGAACCTCAAACCCGCCGGAATTTTTCCGATCTCGTGACACCGGTTGATCTGGTCGGCGACGGCGAAGTCGGGATCCCGTCACAACGAGGCGTTCAGCAGCCCCGGTTGACGATTGAAAAAGTGGCACAACAACAGGCCATTCTCGATCAGCCTCTGGTTTATTCGATCATCGTAAAGAATCTGGGAACTGTCGATGCACACAATGTTGTCATTGAAGACAGGATTCCAAAGGGTTCCGAACTGGTTGGCACGTCACCGCGTGCCGAACTGGCAGGCAAGCGGCTGGTCTGGAACGAGCCGTTGCTGAAGCCGAACGAAGAAAAGAAAATCTCGATCAAAGTCATTCCAAAGCAGGAAGGACCAATCGGTAGCGTTGCCCGGGTCTACTTTACGACCGAAGTCTCTGCCGAAATTCAGGTCGCCGCGCCTCAACTGGAATTCAGGGTCAACGCGCCGCGCGAAGTGCGGATCGGGCAAAAATTCGACCTGACGTTCAATTTGAAGAACGTCGGAAAAGTTGATGCCGGTAACATCTCCGTCCGCGATATCGTCCCCGAACATCTGAAGCACGAAGCAGGGCTGGATATCGAATGCCCGATCGGCAAACTGGCTCCGAACGAAGCGCGGGAAATCGTCCTTAACGTGACGGCGGTCAAGACGGGCAGCGTCGTTAACCGCGCGGTCCTGACGGCGGATAGCGGCATCAGGAAAGAGCAGGTCAGTTCGATCGACATCGTTGGCGAGTCACTGGTGCTGACTCGAACCGGACAGAATCGGTTGTACCTCGAACGTCCAGCCGTGTTTACGAACAGTATCCGGAACGATGGAAATATGGCGGCATCCAGAGTGCGTATTTCGGAAGTCGTACCAGCCGGTATGGAATTCGACACCGCGTCTGATGGCGGAAAATACGATTCAAATCTGCGGGCCGTTGTCTGGACTGTCGGGCCACTGGAACCCGGTGCCGACAAGGCCGTCACGGTCAAATACGTCCCGAAATCGACAGGGACTCTCGAAGGCAAGATCACTGCGACGGGCTCGATGGGAAGTTCAGCGGCCGTCAATTCGACAGTCGATGTCGTTGGGAAACCGGAACTTCAAATGGAAACATTGAGCGCCACGGGGACAGTGACCGTTGGCGATCAAATCACATCGAAATTCCAGTTGAAGAATTCAGGAACTGCGCCCGCTCAGAACGTTCAATTGAAAATTCGACTTCCAAAAGAACTGCGACTGGTCAAAGTGCGCGGTGCCCGGTTCCAGCAGAACGACGACACCATTCTGTTCGATTCGATTGTTGAACTGTTGCCTCGGGCGGTCGCAGCGTTCGAGTTGGTTCTCGAACCGATCGAAGAGGCCGATGCGAGGATCGGCCTCGAGATTTCAGCAAATCATCTGACAAAATCCCATCGCCGGGAAGAGACCATCCAGATCGCCCGCGATCCATTGAGGTGAATTGCCCGGGAAGTCAGCGACAGTAGAAGTTCGGGCGACGGACTGTCTTCACTGGAGTTCAGGCTTTAGCCCGTCTGGATGTCTTTCTTGATTCACAGGATAAATCGAAAAACACTCTCGACAAAATCAAGACGGCGATAAGATGTAGACAGGCTAAAGCCTGAACTCCAGCTGCATGCGCACCAGCAATTCAACATGATCTCCGAATCGCACGTTGTTCCAGACATTCGAACCGAATTTCGGCGGCGGGCAATCCTTGTCCTTTTCGCGATGATCCTTACCTGGTCGCCGCAGCTTCGTGCTGACGAGACACACTCCCGGTACTTCAATCAATTGCGACAGCGAGGACTTTTCTCACTCGCCGAAACGGAGGCGATTTCACGGCTCGCCGACGATCAATTGTCGCCCGAATCGCGTGCCGGTTTTACGATCGAGCTGTCGAAGACTTTGGCCCAACATGCGGGATTCGTTGCCGACGAGCAGCGCGACGAACTTTGGCAGCGGGCAAAAGCCGCGGTTACAGATTTGCTTGACAAGGACCCGTCGAACCAGCGATCTATCCTGCTGAAAGGCCAACAGGCATCAGTATTCGTCGCAGAAGGAGAATGGCTGCGAGCCGAGCGGGAAATCCTGCCGTTCGATGAACGGATCTTGAGTCGGGCCCGTTCGGCATGCACGACAGCAATTGAACAGCTTCAGTCGATCGAAAAGTCTTTGTCCGATCCCGCGCGAAATTCGCCTGCAAAAAAAACAGGATCCGCAGGGCCGTTGGGACATGAATTGCGGACGCTGTTGCACGAGGTTCGCTGGCAACTTGGGCAGTCGTACCGAAATCTGGCAGAACTGGCCCCCGCGAACGACGTTGAACGGAATGGAAACATTTCAAATGCCGAACAGTCATTGCGGAAGCTGATCGGGATTGCCGACGAACCGCTTCAATCACGGGCGAGGATTCTGTTGGCCACCTGTGCGCGACTGAAAGGTAATCCTGTTCGCGCTGCGGAGATGCTGGCAGACTTCGACAAGGCCGAACCAGCTTCGACTGACCCGTTCGTCGAAGAATTCGTTGCCGAACGCGTCCGGGTATCGCTCGAACGACAACTTCCGACGGAGGCTGCAGAACTGATTTTGAAGACCCGATCAAAGCGTCAGCGGTTATCGGGCGAATTATGGCTGCTGCAAACGCGAGCGTTGATCGCGCTGCGTGAGATCGCTGTGTCCAAACAGCAACAGGCGCTGGGCGTTCAACTGGCCGAGCAAATCGATACGACCATCAGCAGGTGCGAAGAACAGGTCGGAGGCTTTTGGAGTCGCCGCTGTCGGCAGCTTTGGGACAACGCTCAAACGGCGGTGAAGTATGGACCCGAACTCGATGCATTGATGCAGCGGGCGCGCATGGAATTTACGGCGGGCAGAATCGACGCCTCGCTGGCCTCATACGCAACGGCAGAGAAATCCGCCGCCGTGCAGGGTCGGGCCGACCTCGCGACCGAACTGGGTTTGACGCGTGCGTCGATCCTGCTCGATCGAAAACAGTTTGAGCCGGCATCGACAGAATTCCTGCGATTGTCGACCGCAGATTCGTCTCAGGAGCGAGCGGCAAAATCGCATTTGCTCGGCGTCTATTGCCTTGGTCGAATGTACGACGAAAAAAGATCCCGGCAGCGCCGCGAAGCCTATTCGGAATCGCTGGATCAACACCTTGCGAGGTATTCGCATGACCCGACCTTCAACGAGGCGCTTTTCCTGAAAGCACAGTTCGAAGAACAACGATTGCAGGCAACGCAGGCATTGCCCTTGTATCTGCGAATCGACAGGAATCACGCGAAGGCCGCCGATGCAATCACAGGTGCTGCCCGCTGTTACGAAACGATTCTCGGGCGTATGTCCGAACGGCATCTGGCAAAGGGTGACCTCGAGATTGATGCGATTGATGGACTGTCGAAGTACCTGATCGCTGCGGGAGATTCGATTGACGCATGGACGGTGACTCATGCTGAGGTCGCGTTACGGCTGGCCGCAATTCTGTTGATGGAATCGTCAGACGGGGACAATTCCATTGTGCAAGGCGATTCAGGTTCAGGTCCGAAATCGGGCGACCCTCGTGGCAATCGTGTGAAGCCAGTGAATCTGGACCGATGCAACCGCGCAGAACAATGGTTGGGCAAGGTGACGTTGTTTGCAGACAAACGAGCCCTGGACCCGGAAATGGCGGAGTCGAACAAACTGCTGCGTCAAAGAATCGTGCCTCTGCGAATCGTGGCATTGGCAGGGAGCGGTAATTATTCGGAGGCCGAGCGGGCACTGAATTCTCTGTCGACATCTCACGTCCAGTTGCTGGCAGTTGTCGAACGATTAACGCGAACGATCGCGGCCACAAACCTGTCCGAACGAACTCGACTCGCTTCACTTCAACGCGCGGCGGCGGAACGATTGATCTCTGTGAGAGACCAGTTGACTGCAGGCGAGCGAGAACGGCTCGATCTTTGCCTCATTCGAGCGAACATCGGTGCGGGCGAATTCGCGAAAGCTGTTGAAGTCGTTCGTCGAATGGCCGATGCATCTGCCAAAGACATCGAGAAACAACAGGAACTCGCGACACTTCTCGCCGGGGTGAACAATCCCGAACTTCTCGTACTAAGAAAACAATGCTGGCGACGCATTGAATCGCTAGTCAAATCTGGCTCGGCCGAATGGCTGACCGCACGGCTGGAAGTCCTTCGAGCGTGTCTGGGTCTCGGGCAACTTGAGGAAGGACGGAAGTTGATGCAGATCACTCGAGTTCTTTATCCTGATCTTGGTGGGGACGTGTTGAAGGCCCGCTTCGAAGCGATCGAAAAGGAGTTGCGATAGACGATTCTCAACCAACGCAACAAAAGAGCCACAGTCGCGAAGCGACGAAACGGGATAGCCGTGGGTGAAACCCATGGCAGATTGCACGATGTCAGGCGCACGCGGCGGCAGGATTCCGGATTGCGATTAAGTGATGTGGGAAGAGACGGGCCGTGGTTCGTTTGCTTCCAGGGACCTTTCGCCGCTTTCGCGGCTCGAGAGTTTTTGTTGTGCGTCGTGTCGCCACATTCGCAACTTTCGTTTGCAGCATCCGCGGCGATCTTCAACGGCTCAACCGAACCACGTCCGCTACGGACTCTGCTTCGCGACGCGTTTCTGCAATAATGGTCAGAGACAGGTAGCCTTCAAGCAATTTTGCACAACATTTTGCGAGGCAAAAACTGTGCAAGATTCTGATTCCTTGAACCACAATCGCTTGAAAGACTTCGAACAACTTCGTATCTGACGAGTTGTGTCACCCATCACTCTCGATGTCGGTATGCCTTTAACTGAAGGTGCCACATCCGCTTGGGGCCATCGTGTCAGCTGAACTTTGCTATCCGTTCCGTAGCCGTCAGTTACGCTAGTCCAATCCATATCAAATTCTGCTGCGCATTTATTGGCAAGGAAGCCGCTAACGAGGTCGACTACCTTTTCGTCCGTGAAAGGCGACGACGCATCAAGTTGCCACGCACGAAATGCGGCGTCGTAGTTCTTGAGGCCGCGTTGAGTCACATTGGGAACGTAATGTGATACGAATTCTCAACCATCCGCATCAAGCGATTTCAGGCAGGAAAACTCGCCGCCATCAATGACACTGTTCATCGGAAGAGAATTACTTCTCCACTTTTCGAGAGCGCACCTGCGACGCCGCTTCCTGCACTTTTTGCGGAACCAGGTAAACCGGTGGGGCGACCTCGATCATCGTAGAGTTGCCATCCGAGCTGACTATCTTTTTTCCACGCCACGAGCGTGCCGCCATTTGCTATGCTGAATGCAATGACGCCGGTGCGCATTCCGTTGGATCCCGGCGTTTTCGTTTCGTCGGGCGTTCGGACGGTTCCGCTGGAATCAAGTTTTGCGAAATAGATTTCGCCCCGGGTTGGCCAAGCGACCACATACCCGTCCCCGCTTCGAGTGACCGAATAATATGTCATCGGGCACGTGTCTGTCTTCCAGGGCGTTTTGCTGACACGCGTTTTGGTCACCTTGTTTTTGCTCTGGTCCCACAATGCCAGATACATATCACGCTCGTTGTTTGTTTCCTCGCGGTATAATATCGCCAACCGCCCATCGGCCCCGTACACGGAACTCGTTGTGCAACAGTTGCAGGGATTCAGCTGCGAATCGATCTCAACCGTTGCCGAAAATGTTTCACCTCCGTCGTGAGATTCGTTCGCGTAAAGCTTATCCGCCATCCAGACAGCGGTGACATGATTGTTCGCCCCGACCGCAAGCGAAAACCCCTCGGATGGCTTGTGATTGAGGTTCTTCAATGGAGGGAATTCCTTTTCATCCGGCAGAAGGCGCGTGTAAAAGAATCCCCATTCCTCCTGGGGAAGTTTCAGTTTCCAGGCGTTATTCCCCAAGACGACGTGGATTGCTCCTTCAGGCGTCACTGCCATATCCCAAATGTCAAAATCAAGTCCGGGCTTTCGCGATGCCCGATCCACGAGAGAAACCGGTTTACTTAACGACTTGCCGCTGTCCCGTGAATTCGCGTATTGAGGCCCCTCCGCTGAATTGAACACCAAATGGATTGTCCCCTCTGAATCGGTCTTTGCAGCCATCGCGTGACCTCCCGATGGAACCGCGACGGTCATCACCTGGGGGACTGCCGCTTGCGAACTTCCGGTCCCAAGCACCCACGTCAGAGTGGCAGCAACGGTCAGCATTGATGATTTGAGCGAGTTTTTCTTATTCATGGGATGACATCCATTCAGAAGGAATCGGGACCGCCAATCGTTTCAGTGCTGATAGTTTACCGGTCATTTTAACGCGACCGGTACCATTGAAAGAGGGCTCGAAAGCAATGAGTGAAATCGTCTGGGTCGCGTTGGATCATGGCTTCAATTTCGTCGAGAGTACGAAATTCGCCCGAGAGGATTTCGCGAGGATCGAAAGTTGGCGTCTGGTCGGTGGTCGCCTGATAGAGGCCGCTGTGTTCGAAGGATGTTTGAGCTCCGTTGGCGGGAAAGATTCCCAGAAACTCGACCGAGCAAGTTAAACCGAGTTCCTCTTCGAGTTCGCGGACGGCGGCAGTGGCGTAGTCTTCCCCGGCACTGAGATGACCCGACGCCGACGACGTGTACTTCAGCGGTGCTTCGTCTTTTGTCGCCGAACGTCGGTGAATCAGCAATTGGCCGCCGGAGTTGAATACGAATATGTGCACGGCGCGATGCAGCCACCGGTTGGCGTGAACGACCGAACGGGGAGCTTGACGGAGCACCTGATCGTCCTGGTCAACGACATCGAACATCTCTTCAGTCATGATTTTCACAGATTCTCTATTTTCTCGAAGTGAGTCAGGTCACCATGCCTCGGATTGTCGCCCGGCATGAGGAGAGACTGTCGACTTTTTACTTCAAAAGCGGTCAAACCGCCATGAAAACAGAATGGAACTCGCTATTTTTCCGTGATTTCAGGGTGTTTTATGGGAAAAAGGCTAAAACCAGGTGCCGGAATAGTGCTGAAAACAATCCCCCGAATTGTAGTGGAATTTCAAGAATCGGACCTGAACGGAATTGTGCTTCTGTGGCGAGCGGCGTATGATTCACGGTCTGTTTGCGGCGCAGTTGCTGCAACATTGCCGTCATTTTCGTGACGGTTGGCTGCATCCGTCGATGCAGTGCCAGAGGTTTTTTCAGGAGGCCCCTTCATGGGCAAGAAACTGTACGTCGGGAATTTGGCCTACGGAGTTACCGACAGCCAGTTGGAACAACTGTTCTCAGCGCACGGTGCCGTTCAGTCGGCACAGGTCATCATGGATCGCGACACAGGTCGCTCCAAGGGATTCGGGTTCGTCGAAATGAGCAACTCAGCAGAAGCCGAGTCGGCGATCAGCGCTTTGAATGGAGTCGAAAAAGACGGTCGGGCAATGACCGTTAATGAAGCACGTCCGAAAGCAGAAGGTGGCGGCGGTGGTGGTGGTGGCGGTCGTGGCCGTAGCGATTACGGCGGCGGCGGCGGTGGTGGTGGT
>JANXOO010000140.1 GCA_025353525.1 Schlesneria sp.
TGGCCGAAGCGGTAAGCGGCCACGGAAAACTCAACCGGGATGTAGGACTCCTTCGTTGGCTTGTAGAATCTCAACTTTGGCGGAAAATCATGAATGGAGCCGTTCTTTTGTGCTAAATGGGGCAGGATCGAGAACAGCATCTCCTCGCCAATCATGGTTTTCAGAAAGTCATTCAACAAGGCCCATTGGTAATGCCAACGGACCGTTTGTTGCACTTTCGGGAAATCACCCGGACGATTCGCCTTAAGGACGTCGGCGACCCGGTTGTGGAATCGAAGAAACGTGGCCTGAAGCTGTGAAATGATGACATTCTCATCGTTACGCGGGTCACCGATGATCGCCCGTCCCGCGGCCGTTCGCGGAACGTCCCGGGAATTTGGATCCTTTGAGTTACCACTTAGAGATCGACCGAGTAACAGTCGGACTCCGTCGTTCTGGTACATGTAAGGTTGATCATCGGGACCGCGGCCATAAACGTTGTCCAGATCGAATCGAGGCGTGCGATAGTCGACGAGTGCATCCGGGTCATTGTCTTTCTGCAGGCTGCTGGCGGGATCGAATGTAATATCGTGATCGATGAACTGCCCCCAGTAAGTGTAACCCGCGCTCATCGTCGGACTGGTTGGATCGGGTCCCGAATTTTCCTCGTCATCTCGTTCGGTCTCAGGAGTCGCTTTGTCTTCGAAAGCCGCAGTCATTCGAATTTTCGTTTGATCATTGCTTTTGGCAAGTTCCTGAAGCGCCATCTCCGAAAACTTTGCGGCAGGCAGTGTTCGAAACATACGTCCGAATCGGCCTTCGAATTGGGGAGATTTCCCGGCAGAAGAAAGGCCGCGGACCACGCCGTGAATGCGATGAAAGGGGTGCGGAATTGCCATGATGTTGATCTCCATTTGAGGGCGGTGCAGTACGCCTCGGAATTCTGCTACCCCCCGTTGCGGAATTCAAGACCCGCCCCTCACCTGAACAGGTGAGGCCCCCAGGATTGACAAAGAGGCTTGAAACTGCACGCGGCCATGAATGCAATGAGAAATGGCAGAGCCATAATCGCTGATATAACGCACCCCTAAATCCACCTTTTGAATGGACTGACCTGTCACAGGATCGCCGGGATTGAAAATAAGTACTTCTAATTGCAGCAATGCAATACTCAGCGCCGCAATTAACAGGTAACCCACGCCGTTCTTGTAAAATGTCGTGTGACCGCTCATCACTATGCTCGCTTCCAGTACAAATATCCAAACAGAAGGCATAATATCAAGGCGACATTTGCTAGTATAAGCCGAACGAACGTGCCCGAGCGCGCTCGAGTATTTTCGAGCAGCAATTGCTTACGCTTCGCAGGATCAGCACGTTTAATTTCATTGTCGTTAAGTGACAAAAGATCCAGCCTAGTCATCTCTTCTGTCGTGTATGATTCCCCAAGCCCGGAAACTAATGTGGAAGCCGGCACAGTAATTACGAAATCTTCGTCCACTGGCTCTCTGTTCCCAAGGTCTTCTGATGTCCAAACGTTCACTCGGGGCGGTTTCCGAGGCTGCTCCACGACATGAATCACACGTCGGGCCACGCTCCCGCCTAAGCACTCTACGAAGTCGAATTGTTTTGAGCGGCTTCTTAAAGACAACTTACCATCGCTCAATAAAAATCGTCGATCGACAGACACTATAACTGGTGGCGTTGCTGTTAGGTCCCATTCGACAAGCTGCTCTTGCTGATAGGAATTTCCAGATATGACGGCTTTGGAGTTAATTCGAATGGTCAGTCGTTCCTCTGAAGTTTTCAACAACTCAAATTCGGGAATCGCTCCAGCAAGAACCGAGTGCCCAGAGAATGGACGAAAATTGCATCCCGGTATCGGATTGAGTGTATTCAAGTGCATTTCGAGTCCAGAGCATCCACCGCTCTTCAATTGTTCGTCAGGTTTATCGGATCGGAGGAAGAAAACGGCATGATCCACTACATCGCCGCTCGACTTACGATACACCAGCGATTTGTCGTCGCTCACAACAAGATCCTCCGGGTTAATCGACGTAACTCGAACCCCGTTGACTTCTGCTGCGCGTGAAACATTTTCCTGAATCTCTGAACGGCTGACACCTAAGGAGATGGCGTCGAATGAAATACGAAATACTCCTAAGCGACGAATCAATCGTCCACTGAAAACTTGTTCTATATCGTCGATCGCAATATCATCTAGTAATTCCGGACAAACTTCCACGAAACCCTCGGTGAGCTTGAATGTGGCGTAAAATGAAACGTCTTGCCGGTATTTCTCATATGACGAATCAAGTGATTTGGCAAGTTCCTGGACATCTGAGCTTAGGCACGAAGAGCCACCCGCTATTAAGAAGCACATAACGAGAAAATATTTAAACACGAATAACCTGCTTCTCAAAATCGCCAGCGTGAACTGCACGCTCAAATCGCGGTTTAAACCAGTTCTGCTATTCTTGTTATGGCACTACCGCTGGG
>JANXOO010000155.1 GCA_025353525.1 Schlesneria sp.
CAAGTGTTCAACCAGATCACGGTTGAACTCTTTGCGAGAAACCGGATCGAGTCTCAGCGCTGGATCATCCAGAATGACGACTTGTGGCGAATGAGCCAGTGCAACTGGGACCGATCTTGAAAAGAGAGCCAATTCCGATCGTCAGATCGGTGCCAGCTTTTGAAGGCTCATTCCCTCGTATCCTTCCTCATCGCATTTCTGAAGCTGTCTCTTTCTTAGTCTCCTTCTCCCCCCGAGTTTTTGCGTGTTCTCCTTTTTTTACTGTCTTTTTTACTTTTTCGTTCGTAGACTGTCGGTGTGTTCTATCCTGTTCCTTCTCGATGAGTTGGGCTATTTGCCGAACGGCAAGCGCGTGGCCGACCTGTTGTTCCAAGTCGTCGCCCTTACCTGGGTCAATCGTGCTCACCACGAATCACGCCTTCAGGGACGGGCCATCCGATCGACGTGGGCAACACACGGGTCACGGCCTTGATCGATCGGCTGATGCATCATGGGAAGGCACTTGTCATTCGAGGAGACCATTATTCGCATGAAAGATACCTCCAGTGCCTGATGCCCGTGTGCTGGTGACGCCATGCGTTATGAGTGGTATGGGATGCCCAGCCCACCCTTGAGCGGCCCGCATTTCTCTCAGGCCGTTCAACCTGCTGGTGCGCTGGTTCGAGGATGCAAGCCCCAGGCTCTGGCCCTGATCTACTGGGCACTCCAATTGAAGGAACTTGGCCCAGGCGATCCCGTCCACCTGTCGCGGCCCGAGGAAATCTAAGACAAGCGTATGGGCGGTGGTCCCATCGACTCGTGTTAAATCACTGGCAATTCTGCATCGTCAGGCAACATATCCTGAATGAAGAGCACTCCGCAAAAACGCCGACGCGCCGAGCTGCGCTACCAGTTCGCGCCGGTCCCTAACAACTCCATCCGACACCCAAAATGGCACCACTTCACGATCAAAATTGGCTCTCTTTTCAAGATCGGTCCCAGAAAACCGCTGGCCTGCCCTGTTGGGCAGGCCAGCCTGCTTTTTTTTAGCTATGCCAACTCCTGGCGAAAACTGATTCCTGGGTAGCACCGGCAATACGAAGGTGTTCAGAACTTCATTTTGGAAATGGCAGCTTTTTGCGAATCTCGTACAGCCCCTTTTCAGCAGATTCCCATTTGCCTGCTTCGGCCTCGACAATCAGCATTTGAAGGGATTCAAAGGCGGTCTTTGACAACTTTCCTTCTTGCCGACGTATTTCCAGCAACTTCTTGTCTTTGGCCAACTCCTTTGGGTTACGGATCACTACGGCAGTCAGAATCGCGTCCATCAACCGGCGATTGTCGCGCTGGCTTTCAGCGGGGCGGTTACATCCCACGATTGATAGACACAAAAGTACTGACGCCAAAAATCTCTGGCAACGACAATCGACGATGGAAAGCACCGAGATGGATCGAGGAAACGTTTTAGAATTCACCGATGACTTCCCCTCCCTGACGACTGCTCATAAATTGGAAGGTCCTCAGATCCAGACTGTCTGAGATGAATCTCACCGATCCGTCTCCAAGCAGAATATGGCAACCGCCGACGTGCTGGCTGTACATTTGATCGGTGTGACCGCCCGGCCAATTGGGTGGATGAATGATTTGAGGATCTTCGTAGATCGAAGGTCCGCTATTCGCGCCGACGTAACTTCCAGCGTTGTCGTAATTGATACCGGTCCCACCCGTGCCGGAACTCGCGAATTCGTTGTACGAGAAGTGTTCTGAGCCAGGTACAACGCCAGGCCAAACTGCATCGGCCAAATATGGTGCCCTTTCACCGGCAAAGACTGTATTCGTCAGCCCATCAGTAATATCGCGAAAGCGGATTGAACTGTTTCGAAACATCACTCCATTGCATCCGCGTACGGGATCATTGTAGTCAGTGGTCGCCGGGGAACTCCAAATGTCATTCCAACCGACGTTATGCACGTAATTCGCCCTGCCGAAATAAATGTTGTTCATGACATTCAAATTAATATCGGTGATTCCTACCGTGTTTGCTGAACTGGTGGCAGTCG
>JANXOO010000210.1 GCA_025353525.1 Schlesneria sp.
TGCGGGCAGCCATGTTCGTGATTGGGATAAAATGGAAATGACATCGGCATCCATTCCGAGTAAAATGGATGCCGATTTACCTGAAATTCCACCGTGTGGAAATCCCGGAATCCGGGGGGGGGGGACTAAACTTTTTCCCATTCAACAGCGTTTCGATCAATCCCGACTGGCTCCCGATGAAAAATGGAAACTTTGACCAAACATGGCAATCTCATCCTTGATATAATCCGGTTGGAATCATGTATCGAACAAAACTGCGAAATATCCCGCCCACACACCAGAAAGTAAGGCTGTCTGAATACATTGTCATGTATGAGTCGTTTACCGTGTCAAAGTGTCTTTCGTGTGACATGTTGGTTGTACAATGGTCACACGCCGTTTTTGCTCTTTGTTTATTCCTTGTGGCGATGCGATGCCGTTTGTTGACCGGCGACGAAACACCGCATTACCCCCCTTCCCCTGTGGTCCAGCAAGAGCTCTTCTCGTTAGGAGCTAGCGGGATTGGATCCGCAACAAGCAACGGAGATGTGCGCCAGGTTCGTTTGCCGGACGCAACCGAATCTCGAATTGCGGAATTGGTCGAGAAGTTTCCCAATTTGCAGGGCGTTTGGCTCGACGCTCCTAAGAACCGATCAACTCCAATTCCACCGGAAGGAATAAGGCACCTTGATCGACTGGCTGAATTAACGATTTTACACTTGCACACAAATTGCAGTGATTTGCAAGCCGACGCGGTGTCTCGGCTAACCAGTTTAGAAGAATTGTCATTCGAAGCTGGCGACATCACCAATCGCGGTATTGCCAAACTTGGAAGGCTAACATCGATTAAATCATTATCGCTTAGCAGCGACTTGAAGGAATCACGCACTGCGACTGACGAAGTGTTCGCGGCGATCATTCGACGTTTCCCCCGATTAACGCGATTGCAACTGACCGGATCCGGGATCACAAAAGGGACGTTTCGGGAGGTAAGCCGGTTGCAAGAGCTAGAGTCGCTCGCACTTCATGTGCCCGGCACGGTGAGTGCGGATGATGTTGGTGATATTCCAAATTTGAAACGGTTGTCCGCAATTGATTTCAGATTTTCTGGCAAGAACGGCAAGAGCCGCAATGTCGACGATGTGGTGAAGTCGCTTGGGGCGATTCAGTCACTGCGCAAGATTTATTTGAGTGCTCAACATACCGATGCGGGAACTGCCCACCTGTCGCGATTGACAAAGCTGCACTCATTCGAAACATTGAGTACCAATATCACGGATGCATCACTCGCATCGCTGCATAATATGAGTGACCTTCGTGAACTGCGGTTGTCGTCCTCGAAGATTAGCGGAGTCGGGCTTGCCTACCTCAGCACGCAACTGAAACTGAGTGAGCTCTCCCTGCATGGCACTGGTTTGAAACCTGAAAACGTTCAATACCTTGCAAAGCTTCACTCGCTGGAGGCAATTGACGTAGGGTGGACACCAGTTGCAATGGATGATCATTGGAAAGCACTCTCCGGATTAAAGGATCTTAGGTCACTGAAGCGTGTGATTATCAATCTCGACAATGCAAGCACTCTTTCCCTTCAAGAAATGTTGCCGCAGTGTCAAGTAATTCAAGTCGACTGACTGATCCTGGTGGAGTGGCGGCGATTCGTTTCCTGACAATCCTCAGACGTATGCAACAACAAGTGACAAGTTCGTCCGTGATAGCGTTCTCGAAAAGATTCGTGCGAACAAACGAAGGCGTCGAAATCCGGTTGCTCGGCCATTTGGGGCCACTTGGGCAGTTTATTAAAATACCGGAACGTCTCGATTACTTCAGTGAATGGCGGTCAGTAAATCATGTTGAATCAAACGATCTTGAACGTTCTTGTTAGTGATATTATCGGTCGTTCCGCGTATTGGTGACGCGAGCTTGACGGGTGCGATCCGTTCGGCACGAGCGGTTTCTGAATTCGTCGGGATCGCAAGAACGCAACATCCTGTGAATCGACACCGTATTGGGAGTTCCATTTCGGCCCAACGGGCCAGCGATTCGAATCGCCAGGGTCGGAGTCTTCGGAGGCCCTGGGAACAATGCCTCCCAGACCCTCTTCAGGCCCAACGGGTCGGTCATTCGCTTTTTCTAGAGCACGTGATGGACTCTTCGCGTTTGATTTGAGTGAAGCATCAAAATGACATTCGACATCAGGATTCAATCGTCGATGATTCGGATGGCCGACCCGTTGGGCCTCAATGCCGTTTTTTCGGAACGCCGTTCTCCAGGGCCTCCGAAGACTCCGACCCTGGCTATGGGAATTAATGGTCCGTTGGAGCGAAAGACGGCTTGCGACGCTTCGCGTTTTCCGCGTTCGTCACCCAGACAATTTCGAAATCCACCCACATTCGGCTGTCCGGGCGAATATCGCGACGTTCTTTGCGCTTTCCTTATGTCAGGTGGCTGACTTCTTACCCCCATTTTACATCGACTCGTCCATAATACTGACGATGAAATGATCACGAACGAATTCGAAAAAAGGAGGATTCAATGGATCTCGCGTTTATGGCAATCGTCATCGGCTTTTTTCTGCTGAGTGGCCTGCTGGTCGCAGGGTGTCGTCGTCTTGAGGAGCGAAAATGATGGATTCGATGCAATTGTTGGCGTCGGTGCTGGCAGGCGGACTCTTCTTCTACCTGCTCTTCGCAATGCTTTGCCCGGAAAGGTTCTCATGAATATCACTGCATGGACAGAGATCGGTCTCTATTTTCTCGTACTGCTTCTCGCCGTCAAGCCGTTGGGTTGGTACATGGCCCGCGTTTACTCCGGTCAACCTTGCGGGCTTGATCGCGCGATCGGTCCTGTCGAACGAATCATCTACCGTCTGTCGTGTGTCAAACCGGATGAAGAAATGTCGTGGACAACATATTCGTTCGCGACCCTGGCATTTAACGGACTGGGCGCCGTAGTGGTTTATGGTTTGCAACGCTCACAGGACTGGTTGCCACTCAATCCACAGCATCTTCCAGCGGTCGCACCGGACCTCGCCTTCAATACGGCAGTCAGCTTCGCGACGAATACGAACTGGCAGGCCTACAGCGGCGAAAGCGCCTTGAGTTACCTGACTCAAATGCTCGGATTGACCGTACAAAACTTTGTTTCTGCTGCAACTGGCATGGCCGTGTTGATCGCGCTGATCCGTGGCTTGACGCGGCGAATGACGGGAACGATCGGTAACTTCTGGGTCGATCTGACGCGGAGCACGCTGTATATCCTGATGCCACTGTCGCTCGTGCTGGCGATCGTGCTTGTTTCGCAAGGGGTCGTTCAGACATTTTCACCGGCGGTAGAAGTCACTCTTCTGGAGCCGACAACCGACGCTGAAGGGAAGTCTGTGTCGACGCAAACGATCCCGCTGGGTCCTGCGGCGTCGCAGATCGCGATCAAACAGCTCGGAACAAACGGAGGCGGTTTTTTTGGAGTCAATTCAGCTCATCCGCTGGAGAACGCGACGCCGCTCAGCAACTTCCTTCAGTTGCTCTCGATTCTGCTGATTGCAGCGGCACTGTGCTACACGTTTGGAGACCTTGTCGGCGATACACGTCAGGGCTGGGCCCTGTTGGGCGCGATGCTTGTGATTTTCGTGCCGATGCTCGCCGTTTGCGTTTGGGCCGAGCAGTCGGGGAACCCGCGACTGGACGAACAGGGTGTCGATCAGGTTGCGAGCGCTTTCCAGAGCGGCGGGAATATGGAAGGAAAAGAGGTCCGTTTCGGAGCCGCTTCGTCCGCACTGTGGGCCACTGCGACGACAGCAGCATCAAACGGCAGTGTGAATTCAATGCATGATTCCTTTACGCCCCTGGGAGGACTGGTGCCGATTTGGATGATTCAGCTTGGCGAAGTCATTTTCGGCGGGGTCGGCAGCGGTCTGTATGGACTGGTGATCTTCGCCATCATGGCGGTCTTCATTGCGGGGCTGATGGTCGGACGGACACCGGAATATCTTGGTAAGAAAATTGAAGCCTATGAAATGAAGATGGCGTCACTGGTCGTGTTGATACCGCCGCTGGTGGTACTGGGTGGCACGGCCGTCGCCGTTTCACTGACAGCTGGTCGAGCTGGCGTTTCGAATCCCGGGCCGCACGGTTTCAGTCAGATTTTGTACGCACTGTCATCGGCCGGTAATAACAACGGGAGCGCCTTCGGCGGACTGAGTGTTAACACCCCGTTCTACAATGTGCTGCTCGGTGTCGCGATGTTGATTTCGCGCTATTGGCTGATCGTACCCGTGCTTGCGATCGCCGGTTCGCTTGCTCGTAAAAAATATACGCCACCGTCTGCCGGGACACTTCCGACGCATACTCCTTTGTTTGTCGTTCTCGTTGCGGGCATGGTGTTGCTTGTGGGGGCATTGACATTCGTCCCTGCGCTGGCGTTGGGACCGGTCGTTGAACACTTGCAACTGTTCGCCGTGCAATAGTCCCGTCAAAACCTGCTTGTTTTCGACCTCGGCAACGGCTTCCGATGCCCCGAACGCTTTCAACAAATTCCACTGGAAACTTAACATGTCCAATAGAAGTTCGAGACCACTTTTCGATGGGCCCATCGTCAAACGGGCGTTACTGGATGCGTTTTACAAGCTCAATCCCCGACATCAGATCCGTAACCCTGTGATGTTTACGGTGTTCGTTGGAAGCGTCCTGACAACGATTCTTGCAATGACGGCATCATCAACTCCCGGCGGTGAATCATCCGCATTTGTCGGCGGAATCGCAGCCTGGCTGTGGTTCACGTTACTGTTCGCCAATTTTGCGGAAGCGATGGCCGAAGGTCGCGGCAAAGCGCAGGCTGACGCCTTGCGAAAATCCCGCCAGGAAGTCATGGCCTGCCGGATCACTGGAAACGATGTCCGCGAATCGGTTGCTTCATCTCTTTTGAAAAAGGGAGACGTTGTCTTCGTCAAGGCGGGAGACCTGATCCCGATTGATGGCGAAGTCATCGACGGTGTCGCATCGGTCGACGAAAGCGCGATCACGGGTGAGAGTGCTCCGGTCATTCGCGAGAGCGGTGGGGATCGCAGCGCCGTGACCGGCGGTACGCGCGTCATCTCGGATTCGTTAAAAATTCGGGCGACCTCAAGCCCTGGCGAAAGTTTCCTCGATCGTATGATCAGCATGGTGGAAGGAGCCAGTCGGCAAAAAACACCAAACGAAATTGCTTTGAACATCCTGCTGGCCGCGATGACGATCGTCTTTCTGCTGGCCTGCGTCACTCTGATTCCAATTTCGGAATACAGCGTGATACTGGCTGGCAAAGGAACGCCGATTAGCCTGGCAGTCGTCGTCGCGTTGCTCGTGTGCCTTATCCCGACAACGATCGGAGGATTGTTATCGGCAATCGGAATTGCCGGGATGGACCGCATGATTCAGGCGAATGTTATTGCGACATCGGGACGTGCGGTCGAAGCGGCAGGCGATGTCGATGTCTTGCTGCTGGACAAGACGGGAACGATCACACTCGGCAACCGCCAGGCGGTGGAATTCATCGCGTCGGACGGAGTGACCGTCGAGCAACTTGCCGATGCGGCCCAACTGTCATCCTTATCCGACGAGACTCCCGAAGGCCGCAGCATCGTTGTCCTCGCCAAAACGAAATACGGTTTGCGTGGTCGCAACGTCGAAGAATTGCGAGCAAGATTTGTTGAGTTTTCAGCGAGAACACGAATGAGCGGCGTCGATCTGGACGGGCGCGAGATTCGCAAAGGAGCTGTCGACGCCATGGAAAACTACGTGCGTGATCAACAGGGAATATTCCCTCGCGCTCTGAAAGATCACGTCACACGTATTTCGAAACTCGGCGGCACGCCACTTGTCGTCGCCGAGGGCAAAAGGCCGCTCGGCGTCATTTACCTGAAAGACATTGTGAAAGGAGGAATCCGGGAACGGTTTGCTCAACTGCGTCAGATGGGAATCAAAACCGTCATGATTACGGGAGACAATCCGCTGACTGCCGCTGCAATCGCCGCCGAAGCCGGAGTGGACGACTTTTTGGCGGAGGCGACACCGGAAGCGAAGTTGGCGCTGATTCGCGAGTATCAATCGGGTGGCCGACTGGTTGCGATGACGGGTGATGGAACAAACGATTCGCCGGCACTGGCCCAGGCCGATGTCGCTGTCGCGATGAATTCCGGAACGCAGGCCGCGAAAGAAGCGGGAAACATGGTTGATCTCGATTCGAATCCCACGAAACTGATCGAGATTGTCGAAATTGGCAAGCAATTGTTGATGACGCGCGGTTCGCTGACAACCTTCAGCATCGCCAATGACGTTTCCAAGTATTTCGCAATTATTCCTGCGGCATTTGTTGGAACGTATCCGGAACTGAATCGGCTCAATGTAATGGCCCTGGCCACACCTTCCAGCGCCATTCTTTCAGCGGTGATCTTTAATGCTCTCGTGATCGTCTTTCTGATTCCACTGGCACTGCGTGGTGTTCAGTACCGTTCTGTCGGAGCGGCAGCACTTTTAAGAGACAACCTGCTGATTTACGGCCTCGGTGGACTGATCGTTCCCTTCATCGGGATCAAGGCCATCGATTTGATCCTCGTCGCACTGCGTTTGGCTTAGGCGACAGGCAGGAAAGGAAATACCAGTCGCTGAAAAACGCGGACAGGCACCAGGAAGCCCCCCGGCGCGCCGGGGTCCCCGTTTTTCAGCCAACAGATTTACCACTGTCGGTCGCCTCTAAGGAGAATGTTTCATGTTTGGAATTTTGAAAACTGCTACGATTGTGTTAGGTTTATTGACGATCGTGACCGGGGTGGTGTACCCGGTCGCGGTTACGGTTATTGCGCAGGTCGTGTTTCCCCGTTCGGCGAACGGAAGCCTGATCGAGAAGCCGGGCACACCGGTCATTGCGCCTGCTCAAAGAAATTTGCGTGACTGGAATTCCGATTCGTCGAAGCATGTGGAATGGACGGGGTCGAGTCTTGTCGGCCAGCAATTTACCAGTCCACACTACTTTTGGGGTCGTCCGTCGGCAACGAGTCCGGTCGCGTACAACGGGTCAGGGGGAAGCGGTTCCAACCAGGCGACGACGAATCCTGCACTTGTCGACGCTGTGCGAAGCCGAATCGCCGCGCTGCGTTCTGAAGACCCCGAGAACCAGGCTCGAGTTCCGGTTGACCTTGTGACAACATCAGGCAGCGGACTTGACCCGCATATTTCGGAAGCCGCAGCACTGTATCAGGTGGGGCGGGTGGCGCGATTGCGAAAGGTCGACCAGTACACTATCAACAAACTCGTGCTGAGCCATACGGAGCGTCCGACACTTGGCTTGCTCGGGACGTCGCGCGTCAACGTGCTTAAACTCAACCTGGCACTGGATGCCGAATTGCCGGAGGCAAGTAAAAACACCGATGTCCGCTGAACGCCCCAATCCCGACGAGTTATTGGCGCGCGTTCGCGCCGAAGAAGTAAAACAGAAACGAGGGAAGCTGAAGATTTTCTTCGGTATGGCACCCGGTGTCGGCAAAACGTACGCGATGCTGCAAGCGGCTCGTAAGGCTGCATCCGAACGAACCGACATTGTCGTCGGGTATGTCGAGCCGCACGTGCGGCCGGAAACGCACGCATTGGTGCTGGGTCTGGACCTGATGGCTCGACGAATCGTCGATTACCGGGGCAAATCGTCAGAGGAATTCGATCTGGAAGGGGCGCTTGCACGTAAACCGCAATTGATTCTCATTGATGAACTTGCTCATTCGAACGCCGAAGGGTCGACACACCCGAAACGCTGGCAGGATATCGAGGATTTGCTCGATGCCGGAATCGATGTCTATACAACACTCAATGTCCAGCACCTCGAAAGTCTTAACGATGTCGTCGCGCAAGTCACGTCGATTCCGGTTCGTGAAACGGTCCCCGATCACGTCTTCGAGCAGGCCGATGAAGTGGAACTTGTGGATCTTTCGCCCGATGATCTGATCGAGCGACTGAAAGAGGGAAAGGTCTACGTTTCGACACAGGCCGCACGCGCGCTCGAGAATTTTTTCCGCAAAGGCAACCTCTTCGCCCTGCGAGAATTGGCCCTTCGCAAAACGGCTGAACGAGTGAGCGAGCAAGCGATTGACTATCGCCAAAAACATGATGTCTCACGAATCTGGGCGACGTCTGAACGATTACTCGTGTGCGTCGGGCCGAGTCCGATGTCCGCCCGACTGGTCCGGGCAACGCATCGGATGGCATCAAGTCTTCGCGCATCGTGGGTGGCGCTGAATGTCGAACTCGAACACGCCAGGCCGCTTTCTCCAGCGGATCTGCAGCGGTTGGAAAGCAATCTGCGACTGGCAGAATCTTTGGGTGCGTCGATCGCATCCGCATCCGGAACCGTATTTGCGGATGCGGTCATTCAATTTTCGCGACGACACAACATCACAAAGATTGTCGTCGGAAAATCGCAACGGTCAAAATGGAATGAATTCTGGCGCGGCGCGTTCGTCGACGATCTGATCCGGAGATCGGGTGACATCGACATTTACGTGATCAGCGGCGAGGCGGAACCTCACGCTGGCAAATCGCCGATCGTCGAAAAGTCCCTTTTCTCCTGGAAGCCATACCTGGGAGCCATGACTGCGGTCACGAGTTGCACTCTGGTTGCATTCGGGCTGTTTCACGTTTTCTCGCCCGCAAATCTTGTCATGTTTTACCTGCTGTGCGTCGTGGCGGTGTCGTTGAAGTGGGGACGGGGTCCGTCAATTCTTGCAACGGTACTCGGTGTCGCGGCTTTTGATTTCTTCTTCATCCCGCCGTATGGAACATTTGCCGTAGAAGACACGCAATACCTTTTTACCTTCACAGTGATGTCGGTTACCGGAATCGTGATCAGCGAACTGGCATCGCGATTTCATCTGCAAACCGAATTCATCCGTCAGCGCGAACGGCGGACGGCTGCGCTTTTTGACCTCAGCAAGGAGTTGA
>JANXOO010000788.1 GCA_025353525.1 Schlesneria sp.
GTCGCCTGTTGCATGAGTTCCCGTGCCGATATGATTCCGCTCGCGGTCCTGTTTGAGTCTTCGATTGCAAATAGTTCAGATCAGCGACTGGTATTTCCTTTCTTGCCGGCACTTTTAGAAACACAACCTGGAGGCGATTTCTATGTCAGCATTGATTCTTCCTGGCGATGTATTGAACCGTCGAACGTTATTGAAATCGGCGGCGGCGGCGAGTGTCGCCATGGCCGCTCCGGCTCTGCTGAAAGGTCAGGATCCGACCAAAGGGGGCAAGCGATACCGAACGGCTTTGATCGGTTGCGGGTGGTGGGGTGGCAATATCGTGCGGGAGGCGATTGCTTCGGGCCAATGTCAGCTTGTTGCCGTTTGCGATGTCGATCTGAAGCAGGTCGAGCGACTTAAGGGGGAACAGAAAGAACTGACCGCCGATTCACCCAAAGTCTATCAGGACTACCGGGAACTGATCGACAAGGAAAAGCCCGAGATCATCATCAATGCCACGCCCGATCACTGGCATCCTCTTATCACAATCGCAGCGGTCAAATCGGGGGCCGATGTCTATGTTGAGAAACCGGTCGGACATACGATCCTCGAAGGACGTGCCATGGTGAATGCGGCACGCGATACCAGCCGCATCGTGCAGGTGGGAACTCATCGACGCGTCTCGCCCCACAATGTGTCGGGTCGGGAATTTCTTCAGTCGGGCAAAGCAGGAAAGATCGGCATGGTTCGCGCCTTCGTTCACTACGGCGGCGACAAGGAAGATCCTGTTAAAACTCAGGAACCGCCAAAGACACTCGATTGGAACATGTGGTGCGGTCCGGCACCGCTGCGTCCCTATTGCCCGATTATCCATCCTAAAGGGTTCAGAAACTTTCTGGATTATGCCAACGGGACGCTCGGTGACTGGGGCATCCACTGGATGGATCAGATCCTGTGGGTGATGAATGAAAAAGCACCGAAAAAAATCTTTTCGACGGGAGGCCGTTCAATCAAGGGGCCACCCGTCAATACGGCGAATGAGCAGTCGACCGATGCACCCGATCACCAGGTGGCCAGCTTTGAATTCGATTCGTTCACAGCCGTCTGGGAACACCGCCAGTTTTCGGGCAACACCGCCGAAAAGGGCGAGACTGTCGGCTGTTACTTTTACGGAACGAAAGGGACGTTCCATATGGGGTGGGAGAACGGATGGACGTTCTATCCGGCCTGGGGCGAACCGGTTCACGAAGAACCAAAACTTGGCATGCCTGACAAGCAGAACATCAAGGAACTGTGGTCCGACTTCATGAGTTCGATCAAATCGCGAAAGCTGCCCGTGAGCGACATCGAAATCGGCCACCGCTCGACAACAATGAGTCTTCTCGGAATGCTGTCACTGAAGCTGGGTCGCAGTCTCGAATGGGACGCCACAAAAGAGCAGGTCGTGAACGACGAGGCGGCGAACAAGCTGTTGAAACGCGATTACCGAGGCGAATGGAAGTACCCGGTCTGACATCAGTTCCTCAGTACTTCGGGGAGCACTTGTCTGGAAGAAAGATTGGTGTTCCTCAGAAGCCGGAAGGCCGCACTATTCACTTCGAAGGTTCCAAACTCGTAACCAGATGAGATCGCGACACGTCATAAGTGCAACCCAGAACAGGAGACACAGAACTCCTGATGCCACAGGAATTCCAACTTCGACACGGTTGATGACATTCCACTCGCCCAGGATTGTGTGGACGGTCCATACACAGAAGCCGGAAATGAAGAACATCAGGAACGCCGCACCGATCGCCAATGGAACTGCGCCCCATCGTAAGTACAGTGCGAAAAGAGCCGCGAAGTGGGGCACGAGGGCAAAGAACAGAAACATACTCGGGACAAAGCAACCCTCAATATGTGTGACGGTGTACCAGGCAACCTCGCGACCTGATTTCGTTCCGAGCAAGACAGACATCCCAATCATCGGGCCGGGAACCCAACCCAACAATGCGCCGACAAGTTTCGAATTTATGATGTGCTTCGACGAGTAAGGCAACAGGGTCAACACGCCGAGCGAATGGCATCGGACTTCTTCCTGCATCGAGCGAGACGCCAGTAGCGCTGCGTCAACAGGGAGTAGCCACATCGTCCATGTGAGAAAACGTTCGATCCAAATCCCGGGGGGCGTGCCACCGAGAACCTCTGACACAAACGCGATCATTGCCAACGCGGTATAAAATATCGTTCGAAGGAAGAGCCTCCCGATCCCGTCTGCGACGAAATGGAAGTCCTTCCAAATAAACGGATTCGACCATGGACGTCCAGCAGTAAACCGCAAACGCCAGTGACGAATCACCATATGGCCACGTTGATTCGCTTCTGAGGAAGGGTTTTCAGTGGCCATTCTGAACAACATCCGCGAAAGTCCGGCACAGGTCGCTCCTACCGCGAGGTTGCTGCCGACTTGAAGACTCCACGCCGATTGGGAAAAGCGGGGATCCAGGATTTTCATCATGCTCGATTTGATGCTTGTTTCACCCACGAGTTCGACGACTGACCAACAGCTCTTGGGTAAATTCAGCCGATCCATCCAGCTTGAAATTCCGGATGAATGGATCTTTGCCAAATCGACGGAAATGTCCGGCAGCCCAAAATAAATGACGATTCCTAAAACCATGAGTATTCCAGCCGTGCGACTTCGCGGCGCAATTGTCGAGCAAAGAAGTCCCAAGCCCGATAGAAACACCATGTAGGCAAAAACAGCGAGGGACATCGCCCAAACTTGTTGACTTGTCACGCCCCCCAGTGTTACGGCGAGTTGAAAGAACGGATACTGGACCGCAAACGCCAGCGATGTCTGACAGAGTCGTCCGCCAGCTTTGCCCGCGAGAATTCCGAGCGGGCTGATTCCGGCCAATAACATCAGGCCCAAGGTGTCTTCTTCCTTCTCTTCGCTGATCGCACTCGAAAAGTAGCTAATGCCAACGATGGTGAGAAAGAAAACATCGACCGCAGCGATCGATTGAAACAGCCACAAGCCCGGAGCTCCCAACCGGGATCGCATCGACAAATAGTGACAAAACGAAATATACGTGATGCAGACCACTGTCAGTCGAATCAAATGCGATATCCACGACTGCGCATCAAGCCTTAACGATCTTTCGAGAAGTGTTGTAACTCCATTTCGCATCTCGAGACCATTTTACCGTACAGAGAGTTTTCGACGACGAGTTTTCGACGACGAAGTCAGCCGACCCCTCAGCGCGTGCCAAACAAAAAATCTGCCTGATTTTTGGCAGGTACGAATCACGGTTCGTTCACCCGCTCGACACGATTCGATCAACATAATATGCGGTGGACCCCGTTGTCTAGACCAGAAAACTGATTTAATTAGAGAGGAGTGGACGACGCACTTTGCGCGTCTTTTGAAATCGAGTAGATTTTGTGATCGGATGTCAGAAGTTCTAAAGGACTTGAGTCAAGGAGGCCAAGGATGGCGTTCAAGAAGAAGTCGATCGATCCCGGTGTTCAAG
>JANXOO010000243.1 GCA_025353525.1 Schlesneria sp.
TAAATGATGCGTTGGTTCGAAGTCCGGTTTTATCCGGGACCTGAGAACGACTAACCCGTATCGAAGGAAAATATACCCGCTGGAAAAAACCGATTCCGATGCCGCACACATCACGACCATGTGGAACGCGAAGAAAACAACTCATGGCGAGCCGAGTGGCGTAAGCCCTCGGACCAATTTGATTGGGCACCGGAACGCGTCAACAAATCTCTTGGTCGCTCGAACAGGTTCTGCTTTAATATGATCCGGCAGATGGCACTCGTTGACGAACGTCGTCAGTGAATGAATGCGGTCGCCTTTCTGCAATGAGTGGAAACGTCCGTTGATCTGAATCAGAGGCCGCGATGTCGATTGAGGTGCTTCCAGTCAATTTCGATGACGTTTTTCCGTTCCGGGAACTTTACCGGCACGAAATGCACTGTCAGATTATCCACGATTCATTGCCCCGTCGAGGATTTGGAAATCTGTCCCTGCCGCAGCAGTGCGGACGCGTTGCCGGATACGGCTTTGTCATGGGTTATCAAGATGAGCCCAAGGATATGGTACGGGAATTTTATGTTCTGCCGTCTGGTCGAGGGGACTCACGGCAATTGTTTCGTGCGCTGGTCAAAGCGAGTCAGGCCAAACGAATTTGCGCTCAGACGAATGACCCACTGCTATCGTTGATGCTTTATGACCATGCGACCGAAATCACAACCGAGGCAATTCTTTTTCACGATGCGATGACCACGAATATGCACGTCGCAAGTGCTCATTTTCGAGCAATGACCGACGCCGATAAACAACGAAGCTTCGGGCATCAATGTGAGCCCGAAGGCGACTGGGTACTCGAATTCGAGGGAGCGATCGTCGCGACCGGAGGATTTTTGACGCACTACAACCCTCCCTATGGTGATCTCTATATGGAAGTCCAAGAGACTTACCGACGGCGCGGGCTTGGCAGCTACCTGATTCAGGAATTGAAGCGGGTTTGCTACGAAGCCGGCCGAATTCCCGCTGCTCGCTGTAACGCCGCCAACGCGGCATCATGGGCGACCATGGAAAAAGCCGGCATGATTCCCTGCGGTCGGTTACTTTGCGGAGTTTTGAACGATGAATCGCCTTGACACGCTGCCCGTTCGGAAACTCCGGACGGTCGCATGTGAAACGTTTGAGTTCGACCGTCCTTGAATTCTTGAAAACCATCCGCTGATGGGCGCGTTCTCCCGGCAGGGGGGCTTGATTTTTTTGAGTATTGCCGATTGCCGGGTTACGTCGTGCAAACTGCTTTGGAGAACTTGAGCCGTTCGGGTTATACTTGATCGCTATGAACGCTTTACAATTCAGTGAACGGATTACTTGCCTGCCGATGATTCATGGCAGTGGCGACTTTGCGATTGAAGTGCGACGGACAATGCTGTCAGAGCGGTTCGATTGCCTGGCGGTGCCGTTGCCACCGTCGTTTCAGTCGAACGTCGAACGCGCGATCGCCTTTTTGCCCAGTGTGTCCATTGTCTTGCAACACGAACGACCGCCGATTGCGCCTCGCGAATGGGCCGGGTTCGAGGACGATTCTGATTCCGATGCCGGTGAGCATCCCGAACCGCCACGAGTCGCCAGTTTTGTTCCCATCGATCCTTGCCAGGGGGTGATCGCTGGATTGCGGTTCGCCCTCGACGAACGCATGTCCCGCGCTTTTATCGATCTCGAAACGGCGCAATTCGAGAGTTACTTTGCAGCGCTGCCCGACCCGTATGCACTCAAGCATGTTTCACCAGAAAAGTTTGCTGCTGCCGTGCTGCCCAGCATTCCACGAGTCAATCAGGGGCAACCACACGATCGTGTCACTCATATGGCCGAACGGCTTCGCGACCTTGAACGGAAACATTCGAATATTCTGTTCCTGTGTTCCATTCTGGATTGGCCCTGGATTCGCGAAGCCTATCGCGAGCGGTCTGCCTGCGACAGCTCTGACGACGATGTCGAATCAACGTCGATCTATAGTGCTGACCCCGAAACGTTATTGTTCGGTCTGGGCGAACTGCCGTTCATTACCGGTCTGTACGAACGAGCCCGCGCGGAACTGGGTGAGGACGAAAATCTGTCCATTGATGGCGTCAAGGCGATGCTGCTGGCGGCGCGCGACCGGTACCAACGGGATCTCGGCAAACGTGCTCGAAAGATTTCTCCCAAGTTGCTTCGGGTTTTTCTGCAATATGTCAGAAATCTGACACTCACCGAACGTCGTTTGTCGCCGACATTGTACACGTTGATTGTCGCGGCAAAACAGATTGCCGGGGACCTTTTTGCAATCGCATTAGCCGAAATAGCCAGCGAATATCCGTTCGATGGCAGGATTCCGTACCCGCTGATTCAGTTGGGAATTGATATGGGCCGGATACCCGGCGGCGATATGGTGACGCTCAAAAACCGGCTTCCTGGCCAGGCGATCGAATGGCGAACGTGCCAACTGAAACCGCATCCCCCCAAACCTCAACAGGACGACTGGGCGATGCGGTGGAACCCTCATCGTCAGTGCAGTTGGCCTCCGGAAGATGTGGCGATCGAAAAGTTTCGTACGCATGTCAAGGACACTGCACTCAATTTGCTCGGTTCGGACCTGGCCCGCAGTGAAAAGTTCACGACCAGCCTCAAGGACGGCCTGGACATTCGTGAAACCCTGCGAAACTGGCATACCGGGAACCTGTTTGTCAAAGTGTTGCCTCCCACCCGGGGCACTTTGGACTGCGTGGTGATGATCTTCGATAGCCCGGCGGACCCACGGGATTATCCGTGGCGAG
>JANXOO010000321.1 GCA_025353525.1 Schlesneria sp.
GCTGGCGAGGCGACCGTATCCCAGGTTCTCGCCGAGGCACTCGAAGCGAGCCGACCGGCAACCGCCGTTGCGGCGTTGGAAATCCTCGGGCAGATTGGAACCCGTGAACAATTGTTACCACTCAAAGGACTTAAGTCGCCGGTCCTTGCCGCGATCAATTCGCCCGACCACCGGGTTCAGTTTGCCGCAGCGACGACAGTCCTGAAAATCGAACCGAAAACGGGGTTCACCGGGGCGAACCGTGTTGTTGCGATTCTGGCTCGAGCCCTCACCGATCCCGGTCAGTCGCGTGCCATCGTGATCGACACGGACAGCCGGCGGGGAACCTCAACTGCCGGATTTCTGACGGAAGGGGGATACGAAGGAGTCCTGACGGCAACCGGACGTGAAGGATTCGAGGCAGCGGCAATGTCGGCCGGGATCGAACTTGTAGCGGTCCACGTGAACAGTCAGCGATCGGATTTGACTCAAACTCTGGCAAATCTGCGAGCAGACTCCCGAACCGCCGCATTGCCGATCGTGATTTATGGTCCGTCGAAGCTGAAGGGCGAAATGGCGAGGCTGGTTGCACGCTACACGCCTGCGACATTTGTTGCAGAGTCGGCGACATCCAGCGATTTTCTGACTCAACTTGTCCCTTTTGTCAAAAGCCTGAAAACACCGCCGCTATCCCCTCAAGAACGCGTATCAGAGCGAAACGCGGCGGCTTACTGGCTGGCAACGATCGGCAGCGGGCCATTGTCTCGCGTATTTGAGATCAGCCAATCGGAAAACGAATTATCCGCCGCCATTGATGACCCGGCCGTCGCGGGGAACGCAATGGTCGCACTGGCTTCGATCGGGACCGGTTCGGCTCAACGACGCCTTTCCAATATTGCGATCAATCCTGAGGCAAATGTGAGTTTACGCGAATCGGCCGCCAATCAACTGGTGTTTCACATTCAGAAATTCGGACTTCTGTTGAAACAGGACCAGGTTGTTAATGTCCATTCCGGCTGGAAGAGTGCCGAAAACCCTGTCGTGAAGTCGGCACTCGCGGGCGTAATCGGTTCGCTGAAACCCGATGCGACGATTGTCGGTGAAAGATTGCGTGAATTCCCGGTCCCGCGCGCGAATTGACGCGATCGCCGATTGCACAGCACCGTAGACAGGATTGCGTCCGGATCGTGACTACGAAATTCGGACGAGTTCCTGGTACAGGTTATGGATGAACGCCGCGTTATCGCATTGCAGATATCGCATCGATCCACCCATCCGGGAATAGCTCTTGCAGAACCTCAGGTAGTACGCGGCATTCGATTTGGGAGGTTCGCCCTGCGTCCAGTCCCAACCTCCTCCATCCTGCAAATCGATGACGTACACGTTGTGATCGTGAACGACGGGCCGACCGTTTTGCAGTCGCAAATTATTCACACAACTGACGCTTTTTTCAAAAACCTGCGGCCCCATGATGGCAGAACCGACCGACAGGACGACGCCGCCATCGAGTCCTTCGACAGATCCGCCGAACAGCTTGAAATCCCATTCAGCAGCGCGTCCAATGACCCCTCCGTTAAAGATCGGGTGGTTCGAAATAATGTCGTATCCGATCCCGGGGTGAATGGTTACGGGAACCCCGTGTCGATACGCCGCTTCCAGAATTGAAGCGTACTTCCAACGGTGTTCGATGCGTATCGGACCGGCGGGCCATCCCTGTTCTGTCATCGCACGCAGCAGGTCAGATCGGGCCGGCGTGAGCGGATCGGAAGGCGACGATGCGATCGCCGCCGAGAGCGACGCGGGCGTTGGCAATGTCACACCGTCGTTGTGGATCATTCGGCCCAGGGCGCGTCCGTAACCCAGGCCATCAAGGGCGCCTGCCATGAGTGCCAGATGAATATTCGATGCTGTCTCGTGCCAGGTTCCAAACGTTCCCTGTCCGACGTTCATTTCGACGCTTTCGGTCGATGCACCGAACCAGGCATATTCCCAATCGTGAATCGTACCCGCACCGTTCGTTGCCAGATGAGTGAGCCACTGTTTGTCCATCATCCGATCGAGGACTCGTGCGGCGCCATTGCGAAGCAGGTGGGCACCGTAGATCAACATGACTGACGCATCGCGCTCGCGCGCTGCAACGATGCTTTTCGCACACGCCTGCACGTCAGGAACGATGCGATCAGGGCATGGCCGGGGCGTGGAATCGGGATCGATCAGAATCTCGTCGGCGAGCGTCAAACTTTCCCGCTCGGACAGGGGATAGACTTTCAGTTTGCTCAAATCCAGCGGTTCGACGTGCACTGTTTTAACCCTCGTAAGCATTCAGGCCGGACGTGTCATACCTGACGCGGCGAGAACATTATCAAGCGGCAGTAACGGAAAAAAAGAAAGCCCGAATCGAATTCGGGCTTTCTGGTGTTGTCACGCGACCTACAGGCTGAAAATCTGGGAATGGCTCCAGGTGCCCGTCCCCCTTTTATCATAATATTCCGGTTTACTCACTGCGTTTGAGCGAATAGGTGACCGACTTGGCCCCCTTCTTGTCGGGAACCGTGTATCCGCCGCTCGTCTGCAAATATTTCGAAATTTCTTCGAAGGGAGGCAACTTTGAAACATCGAGTCCGTCGAGTGCATTATCGGCGTTCTTGAGCATGTTGTAGAGGGCCTTGAGCTGAACGTCGCTGCGCTGGAATGTCAGCATCGACGTCTTTGCCGGAAAGAATTTGGCAATCTTCTTGTAGTCAGCCGAGTCAACCAGAGCGGTTCGTTCTGATCGACCGCGCATCGTCGACTCCAGAAGCAGCGTATCGTTCGTCATGATCAACTGACCTTCGGTCACGGCGATCGAAATCGACTGATTCTCGTTGGGCGTGCCCATTTCATAGATTGTATCGCCATTGAATTCGCGAGTTTGCATATTCGAGTTGGGTGTCTTGGCGGCTGCTGCCAACGTCTTCTTCATTTTAGCGGCGTCTTTGAGGCCAAATCCGACGAGGATTTTGGGAACGGGTGGCCCATCATCGAGATCACCGTCCTTCGGAGCGGACTGCAGCATGTGGATCTTGCCGTCGAGGTGATCAATCAGATCCTTTTTGGGATGAATCATCGGCCCCTGTTCTGCAACAGAATCCAAAGCTTTGGCGGTCGCACCGCGCCCCTGGAACGAATCGATCAGTGTTTCAATTGACGTATAAGCGCCAAGGATATTCCAGTTCGCAACAACGTACGATCCGATTTCGGCAGGAACCCACTTGGGAGGAGCCAACTGAGCGGCCGGGAACTGGAATACTCCCATCAATCCCGTCGTCTTTTCGACGTAAACGAACGAATTGGCAACGCCTTCAAAATCGCCTTCATCGAAGTCAGCCGTCCCGCCCCAGCCCTTGAAACCGTCAACGCCGAACATAGGCAGGAAGGCGCCCACCATCCCCGCCTGGGGAATCGAGGCTTGTGCCATCGTGATCCCGGACTGAACGAGGCCAATCGGATTCACATACCATTTGACGAGTGGTTCGCCACTTTCAATCTTGCACTGGTTCTGGATGTATTTGAACTGTTCGTTCTGAGCGAGCGTATCGTCGCTGTCGCCTTCCCAGCGTTCCAGCACTTCCTTGATCGCTTCGACTTCGGAACTCACGACCAGATACGAGGCATCGGTGAAGTAAACGATCGTCTTGAACGGATTGTCAGGTTCAGGAGTCTTCAGCGTATAGACATGAAGTGTGACATCGCCGATTTCTTCTGTGGAATGTTCGGCCTCTTCTTTATCAAGGCTTTCGTCCATCTTCTTCAGCAACTTGTCGATCGTTGCCTGGTTATCACCGTATTCGAACATCATCACAACCGACATCTTGCGAGCCGGCTTTTCCAGAATCGCGATCGACAGTTCGCCTTTGGGAAGTTCCATCAGGTCCCGGATCGAAACGCCAATTTCATTTTCCAGTTCGGTTGACGCTTCGTCGATCTTTTTTTGGACATCATCCATAAATGGCTTCATTTTGGGGTCGTGAATGATCTGCCCCATCGATGACTTGTCAAATTTCTCTTTCAGTTCGGGGACATCCGAAATTGTGAAGAATACCAGTGTGTCTTTGGGAAGCAGCTTTTCCCCTGAGGCCTGATCTTCGGCCAGGACAAACTTCGACACTGCGGCGGCTTGAGCAACGCAAAACAATACCGCAAACGAACGGAGCCAAAATCGATTCATGAAAAAGTCCAATCCCTTTCAAAGCCTGGTTCAAGTCTGATTTCCAACGTGAGGGGCACGCAACGCGCATCTTCGCAACTTACTGTCATTCCAACAACGGCAGCATCCATATTTCTTGCGCAGAATATACTCCCGCCGAATATACTCCCGCCGAATATACTCCCG
>JANXOO010000361.1 GCA_025353525.1 Schlesneria sp.
CTTCGCATTTCTCTGCAGCATATCGCCGAGCAATTCAGTCAGTTTCAGCTAAAATGGTTCCGACAGTAGATGATGCGCCGGTCCTAAGGTCCGGCGCATCATTTGACAATTGACGGAGACTAAAAACGCAGATCGAATTAATCATTGTGATCCGCGAATCTGCTTTAGTGAATCGATCAGAAAGTCGATCTCGTCCCTGTTGTTGTAGAGGTGGCACGAGACGCGCAGGAACGATTGGCCGCAACACTCCGGGATCGGAACCTCGATTCGAAAACGATCCCGCAATTCCTGTTGCAGCGGATGCATGGCGTTTGGTTTTGATTTCTTGCGTTCACTGGCAGGAATCGGCACTGCGATCATTGATCCGTACCAGTCTGGCGAATCCGGGACCCAGGCCGATTGGCCAAAATGGTCTTCGAGTTTCTGGCGAGCGTAACACGCCAAATCATGCGTCCAGCTTCGAAAATTGTCGAGTCCGGATTGTTCGAGGAACTCAATCGCTGCAGGGACCGAAAGAAACGGAGCCGGGTCGCGAGTTCCCAGCCAATTCAGGTGATCCTGCCATCGTTCCTGGCGACCGCTCAGGCTGCGACCCCAACTTGTCATGTGCGGTTGAAGGTCGCGTTGCCGGTTTCGTTTAACGTATAAAAAACCGGATCCGCACGGGGCACTCAGCCACTTGTGCAAACTGGCACAATAAAAGTCACAACCGATTTCGCGAAGATTGACATCACGCATCGCAATCGCGTGCGGACCATCAATACAAACCGGTACACCCCGCTTCCCCGCTTTGCGACAGATTTCAGACACAGGAAATATGACGGCCGAAGGCGACGTGATATGGCTGACAACGATCAGCCTTGTTTTGTCGGTGATCTCATTAATGATCGGATCGACGACATCGGCGTCCGTCGACAGGTATCCTGTTCTGGATTGCCCGGCTGATTCGCCGAATTCCATCACATCATCGTTGCGGAACGGCCCAAGCCTTGCCGTCACCACACGCGCACCGACTCGATCACATCGATGTCGCCAGATCCGAAAAACGGCTCCGTATTCATGATCGTTCAACAGAACTTCATCGCCCGCTTTCAGCACGATATTTTCAGCAACGACGTTCATCGCGACTGTCGCGTTATCGACAAAAGCCATGTCGCGCGGATCCGCTCCGACAAATTTGCCCAGCGATTCCATCGCCTTATCAAGTGCCGGTTCCATTTGCCTCAGGTAAAAATCCATTGGCTGCCGTTCCAGTCGGCGCGACCAGTCTTCGCGCACCTCCTGCACGATGCGAGGTGCCGGCCCGAACGAGCCGTGATTGAGGTACGTCACCTCTTCGGGAATCGACCATGCAGATCGGGAAGGCGGCTGGAAGTTCAAACGAATCAGTCCTCGATATCTGGCCCGGTTACGAATGCGAATGCGCTTCGTCAGGAAACGTTCCTTCGCGAACGTCCCGAATGTAGGCGGCGGTCGCGTCCAACGCCACACGATTCAGGTCGGCGTAGCGTTTCAGGAACTTTGGCTGGAATCCCTGAGTCAGGCCGAGCATGTCGTAGCTAACAAGGACCTGTCCGTCGCAATCCGGCCCCGCTCCGATTCCGATTGTCGGGATCGACAATTCCTTCGTGATTCTCGCTGCAATTCCCTGTGGAATCAGTTCGAGCACGATTGCGAAGGCGCCCGCGTCTTCGGCCGCTTTCGCATCTGCCAAAAGAGCTGCTTCATCTCGCTGAACTCGGGACATCCCTCCCAGCTTTCGAACAGATTGCGGTCGCATGCCGACATGCGCCATTACGGGAAGATCCGCTTCTGCGAGTGCACGAATCGTTTTTGCCTGATGAATTCCTCCTTCCAGTTTGACAGCGCCGGCCCCGGTTTCTTTCAGAATTCGGCCAGCATTCTCGACCGCCTGTATCGGGCTCACCTGATACGACATGAACGGCATATCGATGATCACGAGTGCCTGCGAAACGGCTCGAACGACGATCTCGCCGTGATAGATCATCTGGTCGAGCGTCACCGGCATCGTGGTCGACTTCCCCTGAATCACCATTCCCAGCGAATCGCCGACAAGAATCGCGTCGACCCCTGCACGATCGAAAAGGCCCGCAAAGACAAAATCGTATGCGGTCAGAACGGTCAACCGCTTCCCCTTCGATGCGGCAAACCTGGGAACGGTCATGGGGCTCGTTTTTGGCGAACTCGGCTTTGATTCGGACATTCAGGCAGCATCCTCACGGGGAACACGCGTTGATATTGAAATTGAAGCGATACCGGTTCTCGCATCAAAGAGTCTAGCGGAAACGGTCGATGCCGTGGAGGGGTTCGGCACACCTGATTCAGGTCGCGGCACAGTTTGCGCCTCATTCGCTCTGACGCATGGCAGGCTGAACGCCGCTCTGCGAAAACGGTCGGCGTACGACCAATGGTACTCACTTTGTCGAAACGACAAGGTAGCCCGAAGTGTTAGCGAGGGAGTCCAGGCGAGTGAAAACAGAGAAAACTCCCACGCTAACGCTTCGGGCTACCTGGAGTGAGTACCATTGGGCCTACGACCCCGCAGTCACCGATTGCCTTCGGACGAGTTCGTTAACGGTCTCGACATGCCGCGCGATGTCACTTCGCAACCGTTTGGGGTCCGAGCCGTAATCAAGT
>JANXOO010000384.1 GCA_025353525.1 Schlesneria sp.
GACGTTCGCAAAATAGATCCACTCGAAGAAACAGTGAGACCTTCGGGGACTTGCGACAAACTGTTTGACCTCGAGCCGACCGTTCTGGATCAGCACCGCATGCCCCGGCGGAACATTCTTGATCGACTCCTGTTTGAATCCCAGGTTGGCCAGTGCAACACTTTCGCTCGCGGCCGCAAACAGAGTTCCTTCGACGGCATAGCAAAGCGGTCGAATCCCCAGCGGATCGCGGGCCACAAACATTTCGCCGAGGGCATTCAGGAAGACAATGTTCCATGCTCCGTCAAGTCGTTCGCTGAGGTGCGAAAGAACTTCGAGCAACGTGGGCTGACGATCACCGGAAAGAAGTTGCGAGATGATGTGCATCAGCACTTCAGTATCGGTATCGCGGGCCAGGTGAAAGTTCGGCGACGAGAGTATCTCGTCCTTCAACGTCTTGTAATTCGCGAGTTGACCGTTAAAGCCAAACGCAAACCATTTGTGTCGTTCAATATGATGCCGCTCAAACGGCTGCGCGTTTCCGCGATCATCGGCTCCGCACGTGGCATAGCGGACGTGACCGATTGCCGCTGGTCCCGCGTATCGATCCATCAACGCGACCGCTTCCGCCTGATGATTCAGATGAAAAACCTCGGTCACGGTCCCCACATCCTTATAGGTGTCGATCAATTGCGGATGACCGGGTCGAAAAACCGTCATGCCGGCGGCAAGCTGTCCGCGATTCTGGATCTCGAGTAAAAGTCGCGACATATGCCGCGAAACCTGCGACGGTCCTTGTTTTGGAACAAGTCGACCGGGTTCGCCCGGCAATTGGTAGATCGCGGCAATTCCACACTCGTGATAGAGGTCAGCCACAGCGTTTCCTTGAGGAATGGCATGGACAGAAGAACGACACATCAGCGTGTCAGAGTTCGACTTTGGAAGCCGGAATCGTCAATAGGGGTTCCGGATCGTGCGATGTCGAAGAATGATACCCGGTTCGGACTCGCGTACCAACCGTCGAGGCGACTTTATGTCGCCACCGGATAAGAATGAACTGTGCCTGTCACCCGATTGAAGAACGCCCTATTCGCCGTCCGATGGTTCCGGGTACGTCAGTTCGTTACGGATGCGGCGGACGCCAGGTTCGATCTGAGCCATGATTTCGGCCAGTTTAGCGTCTGCCACCGAATCAACCTTGCCCTGCATCACCAGATCACCGGACGAATCAATGCTCAGATTCACCGACTTGAATTTCGACTTCGCGCTGAAAACAGTCCCGAGTTTGACTGACACATCCTGCAATCGTGGGGTCGGGTAATCGAATGCAACCTTCTGCCGCGGCCGAACCGCAGGCGCCTGCTTCACATTCCCGTTGCCACCCTGAATTCCGCCCTGCTGCTGATTGGCGAGATTCTGGTTGCTCTGGTTTCGGTTTCCGCCAGCTCGGCGGTTTCCGTTGTTTTGATTGTTGAGAATGCCATTTTGTCCCTGACCCTGCGTGTTTCGGCCAAGAAACGCATTGTTGTTATTGGTGTTACGACCGAGGAAACCTTGCTGCTGGCCGTTCTGGCCATTGTTTGTTCCTGTCTGGCCGAATGAGCCTTGGCCGCCAAGTCCATTAGAATTCTGGCCACCAGGACCACCTGCTCCCTGACCTCCGAATCCTCCTCCAGACTGACCTCCGAATCCTCCACCCGCCTGGCCGCCGCCACCCTGTCCACCGCCGTTTTGGCCACCACCGTTCTGGCTTCCAAACCCGCCCTGGCCAAACGACAAAGTCGGAATACTGAGGCAGACGGCGGCCATTACGATCAGGAAACTGAAGCGACGCATGAAGCGCCCCCTTCCGGCAAATCTCTTTTTCGGCATTTTTCGCCGACGTTCAGGGCACTCAAAAAAATGACTGCCTCCATCAATGATCTTCTCGACCATTCGTGACGCCGTCAACAACCAGTTTTTCAATCATTCCGAATTCAGGTTCGGGAAACCGGGTAATTTGGCAGGGGGGGCAGAAAAAAACGACTACGCCAGTGACTTTCCCAATTCAAAAATCGAGGTCGTGTCCAATACGCGATCATTCGCATGAAACAGACTTTGGATCGCCGCAAGGTGGATTCTCATCTTAGTGCCGCCAACGGCAATCGCTCCGTAAGTTAAATAGTGCAAATGACTTCGAGCTTTGTCCTGCACTTCCACGCCTTCGATTCCCGCCGGAGCAACGGCATTCAGGTCAATCGCCAGTTTCAGCGTGGAAATCGCATCGAGCTGTCTTGCCGTAATCAGACACGTCCCCGCAGCGCCCGCCGCAACAACCAGGTCTGCGAGATGACATGCAGCTGCCAGTCCTGATTCCGACCGGGATTCGTGGGGGGCCAACTTTGCCGCGTCGACAGTTTTCGCCAGCATCTCACATGTTGTTTTCGAGCGATCCAAAGATCGTGATGCCAGCCGAACTGTCGCACCCTGGCTCAATAGTAATTGCGCGACACGGCATCCCACAGGGCCGGTTCCTCCGAGCACCACAGCGGTTGTCTCTGCAAGATTCAGATGTCTCGCGGCAGCAATCACAGTTGCTGAAGCGGTTGTATTTGATCCATTCGAGTCCATAATAACCGAGACTTTGAATGGACCGAACAGCGTTTTCCGGACGACTTCCAACAGCGCTTCACCCGCCGCAACGTTGCTTCCGCCAACGAAAATCGCCGTGTGCATCAGGTCGGACGGTTTCCGGGTGAAAATCGCACCATGTACGAGCGACTCGACGTTTTCCGGAGTCACTCCACCGTAACTGAACAGTTCGTCGACTCCCGCATCGATCGCGACAACCCTGTCGAACGTACTCGGAAACAAATCAGTGTCGAGTTGGATCAGAATTTTTTTCACGGTTGTGATTCTTTATAGTGGCGGATTCCCAAACGAGCAAAAGCCCACCGGGTGATCCCGGTGGGCTTGAGTTGTTGATCGGGATCGAATCGATCGATCAGACACCGGCAAACGGGTGCTTGGCGGTATCTTTCTTGGCAATCATTTCGTCGACGCTGGGCTCGTTCTTCATTGCGCGAGCGATGGAGAGCATTGTGGCATCGTAATTGTACTGGAAAATCTTCTTGTCGTCGGCAGCTTCCCAGTGGATGAAGACACCGCAAACAATGCACAGCTTTTCAGCCTGATCCTTGGGGATCACGCCGTTCGCGACCGAATCGGCAACAGCCTTGGCGACCGCGTGTTGAGCGGGGCCGAACATCTGAACGGCTTGCTTGGCACCCTTGATCGTGACTTTCGTAATCATGACAGTTGCCGGCTTGACGGCCAGATTGGGTGTGAGCACGGCGAGCAGGTTGCTGTGACCATGGCTCTGGTTCGCCAGCGCGTTGGCAAATGCAACGCCGACGGGGCCCGACTTGTCTCCAATCAACAGATCGATATGAGCGATCTCATTGCCGTCAC
>JANXOO010000427.1 GCA_025353525.1 Schlesneria sp.
TCCAACCCGATCAGGAAAGTAGCGAATCAGACATCAAAGCGCAAGCTACCTATTCAGCCAAGCTTCTCCAGTGTGCGCGATGGCCCTGACCGTTGCCCCGATTGAGGACGTGATAGACATAGTTGCCCTGTGATGCGCGGCATGTTCGTGGCATCCAAGCAGCATAATCAATCGTTATTGCATCGTAAAGTAGAATGTCCCCTTTGTTTTTTTCGGCTATCTTGTGCCGCCGCTTTCGCGGCTGAAGAGTCTTCTTTCAATCTCTTCCAGCCTGCACAACTGATTTATCGAAGAGCCTGAAACAGGGGGGGATACGGTTTGTCCAGACGTTCACCAAAGGTTTACGCATCTTTCGGCGATCACCCAGCCGGTTTTCCTGCTGGAGTATGATTCGCCAGGTCGGCAATCATTTGTCTGGTTGCGGCTTCAGCCGCAGCTTCCCATTGCCGTGATCCAAATTGCTCTGCAAACGGGGCGGCTCTATAGGCAAAGTTAATGCCGCGTGAGTTATTGATGATTGCACCCAATCCGTTGCAATCGAACGCTGGTGCCACATCGGCGGCGGCGCCACCCTGGCTGCCGTAGCCAGGGACCAGCAACGGAACGTGCGGCATCGCCAGCCGAAGTTCCGACAGTTCTCTGGGATATGTCGCTCCCACCACGGCCCCCGCGATGCCGTATCCGTTTTCTTCGGTTTCCAGCGACAGCTCTTCAACCATTTGTGCGACGTGATGATAAATCGTCGTTCCATCCGCCGTGCGATCCTGAAGCGATGCACTGCCGGGATTGCTGGTTTTGACAAGCACATAGATTCCCGCACCCCGCTCTTTTGCGACGCGCAGGAATGGCTCCAGGGTATCTCGTCCCAGATACGGGTTGACCGTCAAAGCATCTGCTTGCCAGTGTGCACACAACGGATCGAAACCCGCCAGATAGCCCCGGGCATAGGCTTCAGCGGTTGTTCCGATGTCACCTCGTTTGGCATCACAGATGACGATCAGGCCTTGTTGCCTGGCGTAACGAATGACCCGGGCAAGAGCGAGGCAGCCGTCGGGGCCCCATTCTTCAAAAAATGCCGACTGAGGTTTGACTGCAGGAACGAGCGGAGCAACAACATCGATCAATCGGACGCAAAACTCTTCAAACGCTGCTGCTGCCTGAGCAACAGGGTCGTCGTGAAGTTCTCGCGCGTGCGCCAAAACATCAGGAGGAAGTTGATCCCATCTCGGATCGAGTCCCACCAGTGCAGGGGTCCCCTTCGATTGGATCGCGGCGTGCAGTCGAGTCGTATAATGGTGCGACATAACGAAGTGTTTTCGGCTTTCAGTTCTGGAATCAGCAAATTTTAATATCCGGAATGTGGCGCATCATCGTCGTCGGGCGGAAGGTTTTCACTGTCGCGGGTATTCACGTCAGACGATGTCAACGATTGCTGTTGCAATTGTGTTTCCGAGATGAACCAATAGGCGCAACTCAGGTCGAGCCACATCACGAATTCACGACTAAAGTGGGCGGCTCTCGTTCGCCACCACCATTCGTTGCGAGCCAGGACGTAAAAGCCAAAGACGACAATCCCAAAGGCGCTCAGGATTTTTGCCGTTCTTTGCGGGTTGGCCGTCATTAGCGGTTTCAACAACCAGCCGGTCAGCAAGGCAACAAGAAAAATCCCCGCCGTTACCGCAGAATACCCGTGCTGGAAATCGAACCATGCGTGGTACGCGGTTAACAGGATGACGACAAAAATTTGCAGCCGGGAACCGAGTGGAAGGGCTTTGATGAACAGGTAAAGGCGCTTCATGTGTCCTGCTTCCAGGGAAAAATGGCGCCAGTCAGTCGCTCAAAAGCTTCGATGTATTTATCGCGTGTCTTGCGGACGACTTCATCGGGAAGTGGCGGTGGCGGACTGTTTTTGTCCCAGGAGGTTGTTTCCAGCCAGTCGCGCACGAACTGTTTGTCAAAACTAGGTTGCGCTCCGCCAGGTGAATATTGATCGGCGGGCCAAAACCTCGAACTGTCAGGCGTCAATACTTCGTCGATCAGGATAATAGTATCGTTGACCAACCCGAATTCGAATTTCGTATCGGCAATCATAATTCCCCTGGATCGGGCGTATTCAGCGGCCTTCGCGTATATCGTCATACTGAATTTACGCAGGGATTCTGCGCGTTCCCTGCCGATAATCTCTGACATTCGTTCAAACGGGATATTTTCGTCGTGGCCGCTTTCTGCTTTGGTTGCAGGAGTGAAAATCGGTTCGGGAAGTTTGTCGCTTTCGACCAATCCACCGGGAAGCGTCAGCCCGCAAACGGTTCGATTCGTTCTGTATTCCTTCCAGCCCGAACCTGACAGAAAACCGCGAACGACACATTCGATCGGAAAGACCTTCGTCTTCCGTACGACCATGCTGCGGCCTTCCAGCAGTTCGATCTCGGTCCCGTGCGGCAGAGGGACATCCGCGGGGTTCAGACTGATCAGATGATGCGGCACCTGCAACAAATCGAACCAGAACCGGCTGATTTGCGTCAGGACGCGACCTTTATCGGGGATCCCGGTCGGCAGAATCCAGTCGAACGCACTGATCCGGTCGGTCGCGACGATCAGCAACCGGTCTCCGAAATCGTAGATATCACGAACTTTTCCCCGAACGGGAACTTGTCCGGGAAGATGACTTTGCAACAACGGTTGCCTGAATCCTGACGCCATTATGAGTCGATTCGCCAATCGCAGCTTTTCAGTCAAAATGCAGAGTTGCGGCTGACGGCGAACACCCGCCATCGGAATTCCATCGCTCGCGCATCCTGAAACAGGCAAGAGACTATCATACGACCGGCATCTTGAACAACGAGCATCGCAGGGCTACACTCATTGCTTCGGGACATTCGCACAAAAACTTGACTTCAGACAACTTTTACTCAAGCCGGGGCCGAGATGGGGTTGATTCGCTTTGCCGTCCACCCCACCAGTTTTCTCGCAGACTGGCACGAGGTTCACGCCGGATACCTGACGGGTGCCGATGGGCGGATTTTTTCGTCGCGAATTGAGATTCTGGACAACATCGTCGGCTGCCGTCGCACCTCGTCCGAAAGTGCCAAATTTCACGTCGCCTGGCCCGTCAAGGACTTTGGTCGGATTGTCATTCCAACCGGGTCACTGCCCGAACGCGAAGTTCCGTATTTACTGGCGGTCGAGCTTGCGCGGGGGAAAATTGTCCAGATCCGGAATCAGGCCGCTCAATGGGAACTCGCCGGCCTGAAAATTCCTGACGATTTTTCAGAACCACACCGCACGGCTCATCGTTTATTTTCGCGAGCCGCCTCGTCCCAGGATCGCCCGGAAGAGGCAAGTCAATTAGCTGACGAAGCCATTTACCACGCCTGTCGCGCGGGTGAACGGCTGACCCGTTCGTACGCCTCACAAGCGTTGGCAGGTCGACTGCAACGATTCGGCACCCTTCCTGTTTCGATTGGCTGTGAACTTCAGGGGGCCATCCCGTCAACTCCGCAGGCTGATCTCTTCAACGCAATGTTCAACTCCGCAACTGTTTCTGCTGCGTGGAAACAGATTGAAAGCGTCGAAGGGGAGTACGACTGGGGCATCGTTGACCGGCAACTCGACTGGTGCGAATCGCAAAAGTTGATGGTGCGTGGTGGTCCTCTGCTGGACCTAGGTGCCGCGGGCTTGCCCCATTGGCTGGAACGTTGGGAACACGACGTTTTCAACATGCAGAGCTTCGTGTGCGATTTCGTCGAGACTGCAATTTCCCGCTACGTCGGACGAATCCGCGTCTGGGAAATTTGCACGCGAATGAACACCGGAGGGGCACTGACGCTGAATGAAGAAAGTCGTCTGACGCTCACCGCCCGAGTGCTCGATGTCGCGAGGCAAGTCGACGAAGAAGCTCAATTGATCGTCCGAATCGATCAACCTTGGGGAGACTATCAGTCTCGTGGTCAGCATCGTCTGTCACCAATTCAGGTTGTGGACGCATTGTGCCGATCCGGGGTTGGCTTGTCGGGTGTGAATCTGGAATTAGCGATGGGCTATCGACCTCGAGGTTCGGCGCCACGAGACTTGCTCGAATGCTCAAGACTTATCGACACATGGACGGTTCTGGACATACCGATTTTCGTAACGCTGGTTTGTCCATCGAATACTTCGGCGGACTCGTTCGCGTCGCCGGATATCGAAGTTGACCCGCGCGCACGGGCCAGTCCGGGGACCGAAACGGATCAGGCAAACTGGATCGAGTTGATGCTCGAATTGCTGGTTGCCAAACCGCGAGTGGCCGGGGTCTTCTTTCCGAACTTCTCGGATGGAACTCCGCACGCATATCCTCACGCGGGACTTTTGAATTCGCAGGGCATCGCAAAACCCGTTGCCGACAGAATCATCCGTCAACAACTGCACCATCGCCGCACGATCTGACACAGTACGATCTGACACAGTACGATCTGACGTTGCATGTTCTGACGCCGCCAAGTTCGTTCTGATCGGCTAAAACTGAATTACCAACCCGCGCACATTGTTTGTCGTGGAGCCAAAATTCTCGCGAAACGGGTCAGGAAATCAATCGCAGAGCGAACGGATAGCGATACGCCAGGCCCTCATTCGACTTGATCGCAGCGACGATCGAAAACACGATGTGGTAGATTCCAAGTGCTGCGATCAGCGGTATTCCAATGAAGAGAAAAAAGAGCGGAATACAGATCGCGTATCCGATCATGATGGTGATCTGAAAATTGAGTGCTTCTTTTCCCTGATCATTGATAAACGGCGAGTCCTCTTTTTTCATGCTCCAGATCAAAAGAGGCAGAATCACATTGGCGAATGGAAAAAAGGTTGCCAATGTTCCAAGGTGACACAACATCGCCCACATCCGGTCGTTAGGGCTTGTGGACAGGACTGTCGTCGCATTTTGAGCTTGGTTCATGGGTCACTCCTGCAGCATGAATCGAGACCAGCAATAAGTCTGGCGGGCATCGGAACGGGTGTCGACAAAAGAGGTTCCTGCGTACCATCGGGAATTCTGCGAAGGGTGAATGCCCCAATCCACCCTTCGAACAGTTTCAGCGCCCTCTGTCGGAATCCGATTGTCCATCATCCTGAACGTACTTCGGCAGCAGTCGGATCAAGGCGAATAACAGAAATTGTTGATTTTCGAAAACGTCCATCGAAGCACGCCGTCGATTGAATGAGTGGATTGCAAAAACGGTGGATCTGAACGCGACGATGCGACACATTCCGGGCATCCGACCGCAATTGATTTACAGTCAAAACTGCGAATTCGATGCGGTTGGACTCCGAGATTGTTTTGATTGAAGATTTGGATTGAACGGGATTGAGATGCCGTGGCAGCGTTTGGAATGTTCGCGACGCTGGCTCAGCACGCTGTGCACTGCTTCTCCGAAGGGTTCGAAGCAGTGGCAGGCCATGTCAGGATGACGCTATGACAGCGTCCGGACTATTGACTGGCTTGACTTCGGGCCACCGCATGGACGAACAACGCGACCTGACCTGGCGTCACACTCGCGCGTTCAGCAATCAGGTTTGCGACTGTAGGGGTGGCGACTTGTATTTTTTCAGGAAGTCACGAGCATCGTGCAGTGACGCTGCGGTCTTTTGTGCGGTGTCCAATCCCTGACAATCAAGGTCTTTAAAACGGGTCGACGACTTCAACTGGTGCATTCGGAGTTTTCATCCGGGAATAGAACGAGTCGCCGTGGAGTAATTATCCGGTGTGTGGCATCACAGGAGTCGTTGATCTTTCGGGACGCGAACGAATCGTTCCGCCCGATGTACTTTCCAGGATGGCTGACGAGATCATTCATCGTGGACCCGATCAAAGCGGTGTATTGACTTCGCCGGGCCTCGGACTTTAAGCATTGTCGGGCTGAAGACGGACAACAGCCGTTGCGAAACGGCGATGTTTTCGTTGTGGCGATTTTCAATGGCGAGATCTTTGACCACGCAGAAATGCGGCAGCGACGGGAATCTCGTGGGGCAGGCGCATTCATTTGCCGGGACAATTGCTGTCGTTAAAAGGCGACCGGGCTGCCATGAATTCTTCCGTCGAAACGAGATAACCGTTTCTCGATGAAAAAGTGTTCGACGACATGACATCATCCGCGGTGGAAACTCAAATTCCTGCAGGACAAATATGTCCTCCGGCGCTTACTGGCACGCTATTTGCCGCAAAATATTGCCCGGAGAAGAAAGGAATGTTTCGAGCTCCTTTCGACTGTGTCTTCACCGGTTAGGCGCCTCCCTATGTCAATCAATTACTTGCTCCTTAATCGTTGCGTCAAACCGGATATTTCGACGTTGATGCAGTTACGGTTTGGGTCGATCGTATTCGGCGGAAAGTGGTCCCCTTTCATGCTCGGACGTATGTTGAAGTGGGAATGGCGGGTGTCGTGGCGACGCAGCTTTGGCATCATCTGTTCATCGACGCAGCGCTGTGTAATCTCCCTGCCGGATCGCAACGTCCACCGGAAATAACTTGACGGAATCTGTAATAACGAAGAGAACGACAGCTGGAATCTGGAATGTTACGTCAGGAGCGTCCTGTTGTCCCTGACGAAAATGAGCAAGGGATTTTTTAGTGCTATCGATCGACGTGAAACCGCTGAAAACGTTGTTGCTTGAGCCGGATCCTCGTCGCATCCAGGCGAAAGATCAGTTGGACGAAGTACGCAGTACTTTCAGCCTTCAATTTGAGGGAGCAGAGCCAACGGCCAGTCCTGGACAAGCGTTTGTCGCATCGGCGCTCTGTCATTTGCATCGCGCGGCGTTGACAGTTCGAGGCGTGACGTATCATTACGGCGATTTGCTTTCGCTCGCCAACGATATCCGGCGCTGGATGTTGCGAAGTCCCGGTTTTACTCGCGGGACGCGAGTTATGCTGTTGCTCCCGAACTCGGCAGAATATGTAGCGGCATTTTATGGCACGTTGTTGGCCGGAGGTGTGGTTGTTCCATTGCCACCCCAAATCGAAGGTGGGCAATTTCAATCGATTCGCAATTCAACTGAAGCGACACATGTCATCACGCAGTCGCGGATTGCTCGAAATCGTGCCGAATTGCAGATCGCAGAACAAAGCGCGAACCTGGATTTCGATGATCAGACTTTGGACAGTCAATCAGAAAAATCGCCGAACCCCGAAGAACTTGCGGCGATCATGTTTACTGGCGGTTCGGCAGGCGTACCGAAAGGTGTCATGCTTAGCCATCGAAATCTGATCGAGAATGCCCGTTCGATCCGGGAATTTCTGAAAATTGGTCCCGATGATCGTCCGTTGTGTGTTGTTCCGTTCTATCACGCGTTCGGCAATTCGGTCTTACAGTCGCACATCCTTGCTGGATCGCATCTGATTATTGATGGTTCCACAACGTTCCCCGAAACGCTGATTGAGGCAATATCCCGGCACAAGGCAACCAGTCTATCTGCCGTTCCCGATCTGTGTCGGTATTTGCTCGAACGCTCATCGCTGGGCAATACCAGACTGCCGTCTTTGGCCTATTTGGCAGTTGCGGGTGGTGCATTGCCTTATGAATTACGGCAGCAGTTGGTTGAAAAGCTGCGTCCTGGAAAGTTGATCGTGATGTACGGGCAGACCGAAGCCACGGCTCGATTGTCATATGTTCCTCCCGAGCAACTGGACACAGTTGGCGGGAATTGTATAGGCCATGCAATCCCCGGCGTTGAACTCGAAGTCGTGGACGAGTCCGACGAACGAATCATGCCCGGCGAAATCGGCGAGATTCGCGCACGAGGTTCCGGTATTATGCTGGGCTACTGGCGTGACATTGAATCTACGGACAAGGCGGTCAGGGGAGGTTGGCTCTATACAGGCGACCTGGGTGAAGTTGACATGGATGGCTTGATCTATCATCGTGGTCGGCGCAGCGCACTCGTCAAAATTGCCGGTTTTCGCGTCGATCCGAACGCTGTGGAACAATTCGTGATGCGAGTTTTTCCGGTTCGGCAGGCCATCGTCGTTCCATTTGAAACACAACGTCGAGGGACAAAGCTGGCACTGTTCGTTCAACACAATCCCGCAGTGGCCAATATCCAGTCACGCCAGATCATTGCCCGTTGTCGTGATGAGTTGCCTCGGCATATGATCCCGGAAATCGTACAATTCATTGACGAATTCCCTTTAAACGATGCTTTGAAAATTGATCGTTTGCGATTGGTGGAACTCGGAGGCGCCGCGGCTGGAAACCTGCGTGTTTACAAGGAAATCGGTGCTGAAACGCCGGACGATCCGCAATGAGTGAATTCAAAATGAGCCCATTTCAATTGATCAAAAAGAAAATACGCGGTTTTCTGACAAAAGTGACCGGTGATGCGTCTTTGAGAGATGACGCAGACTTGCTGTCAACAAGCGTCCTTGATTCGCTGACGATGATGGATTTGATTGTGTTCATCGAGATCGAGTTTGGCCAGCGGATTGCGATCGGAGATTTACGCCCCGAACAGTTTCAGAGCATCGATGCAATTGCAAACCTTGTTGATCGTATGTCGCAAATTCCGAAGACCAAAGTTGGGTGATGGCGATCGGCCGACGATATTGATCAGTGCGTGAGCGATTTCCTGGACATCGACGCGCGTGACGCGTCTCGCCCTCTGGACAAATCAACGGAGTGAAATGACTGAATTACCGGAAATGTACTGGCCGACGAAGTCGCAACCTGTTCCGATGGATGAAATCGGCTGGAGCAACCTCGTTTACCTCGCCGACCGACGTGCTTATCGCGACCCGACGATGGTATGGGGGACATCGATGGAAATGGATGGCATGGATGAGTTCCTGAAGATCAGCTCCCGGCAGTCCAATCGAATCATCTCAATTGTTCATGTTCTGATAACGGCAGTTTTTCGATCTCTCTGCGAGTGCCAGAAACTCAATCGACGTGTGTTGAATCGCAAAGTATTTCCTTATGACGGAGTTAGCCTGGTTGTCCCGATCCGACGTGCGTCAGATGGCGTTGTCGATCTCATTTACATTCGACACGGTGAATCCCTGGCTCTGGAAGATGTGGCAACGCGGATCTGGGAAGAAGTTCGCAGCCGATCAGTCGACGCGGCGCAGACGATGAGAAAGAAGGAACAGGAATCTCCGCTGACCAGGCGGCGAGCGAGACTCTGGCTGAATATTCGACTTCGCACGCTGCAGTCGGTCGTCGGGTTCTTTTTCGGTTTGACGAACCGTATTCGCCTGCCGTCGTTTTCCGGGTGCAGTGATGAAATAAACGGAGCAAACGCGGTTGTCAATTATCTTGGTTTTGCCGGTGCGCCGCCGATGATCGCATATAAGCCGAGTTGTTTACCGTCAAACTCGTTTGGAGTTCAGGTGACGATGGGTGCGTCCGAAGAAAAGGTCGTTGTTCGCGACAATCAAATCGTTCGTCGCACGATCGCACCGGTCTTCGTCAGAGTCGATCATCGACTGGTAAATGGTTTTGAAGCAGGTCAGTTCATCGCAACGCTCAAGAGGTATCTGGAAAACCCGTCGAGTTTGAGCGATGTCGCTTTAGCTCCGGACAGTGATCACATTTCAGAGGCAGATTCCGCCGGTATTTGATCTGAAATGTGATGATTTTCTGAAAATTGAACGGACGGCGAGTTGTTGCAGATAATTCCCGTTGACCGACAGGGGGCCGTGGCTATACTCCGTCGCGTCACGTCTGCAAGCGGCATTCGCCACAAATTGAACGACCCCTTTGACCCGATTTATATATCACGGTTCCCGGGCTAAATGACTCGCATCCGGAACGGCGTTAATGGTTTCACTGAAAAATGAAACTCACGATACCCGTCTCGCAAATCGTCGCTCTCGAAATCAAGGAGAAACACATGTCTGGAATTCGCTTTGTCAAGAGCATAGCGGTGAGTCTGGCGGCTCTCGGAACGGCTCTTCCGAACACGCACCTGCTGGCCGACGCCTCGTCTGAGAAAACAACCGCCACGAAAGAGGCGGAAGTCACCCGCATTCCGGATCTGGCGCTCACCGATGGTGGTACATTATCAGGCCGCGTCTGCGACCAGTCCGGCAAGGTTCTGGACGGTGCGAAAGTCATTCTGAAGCAAGGTAAGAAGGAACTCGGCAATACCGGTACTGATAAAGATGGCGTCTTCTCATTCAAGGGATTGAAAGGCGGCGTCTACCAGGTCAGCTCGGGAAATACCGAAGGCGTATTTCGAGTCTGGACTAAAAAGACCGCTCCACCAGCAGCAAAAGAACACGCCCTGCTGGTGATGGGCGAAAACGGGGCCCGCGGTCAGTTTGGCTCGGTCCAGGCAAGTACCGTACTTCTCGGGGCAGGTATCATCGCTGCCGGAGTTGTTGGTGCAGTTGCCATCAGCAAAGTCGACAGCCTCAATTCCAAAGTCAACGCGATTCCCGTTTCTCAATAACGGATTCGACATTCGCCGCAAGAAATATCCGGATCCCCCCAATCGTCTCCCCCCGGACGATTCTGACCGCCGATGACTCGCCCTGGGTCATCCGCGGTTTTGCATTTCAACGGATCGCCGAACGAAGGTGAGGCCAATTCAACGTCGTAAACCGGTTCACCGCCGCAAACGAAAGGAAAAACGGGGACGGGCACCAGGAAGACCTGGAGCCCGTCCCCGT
>JANXOO010000433.1 GCA_025353525.1 Schlesneria sp.
CGCAACGCTTCAATTGCACATTGAGTGTGCCAGTGATCAGGTGTCGCGATAAATACAGCATCGAGATCGTCGCGACCGAGTACTTGCCGGAAGTCTTGTGTCACTTCTGCCGCGGCTGCGTATTTTGCGCGGGTCTTGTCGGCACGCGACGAATCGGCATCACAAACGGTGACGATTTCGCCGCGCACATCGTACCAGCCTGTGCTGTTGATCAATCCTGCAAGCTGGTTCCCGCGCATTCCACAACCGATCAACCCGACGCGAATCGTTTGTTGCCGGTTTCGATGCCATGTCAGGCCAAGCCCGGCGGCGGCAACCGATCCGGCAGAAAGTTTCAGCAATGAGCGTCGGGAGAATCTTGTCATGAGAGACTTTTTGATGAACGTGGTGATGTTTACAGTCGTCGTGGTGAACCGTCGGTCTGGTTGGCGAGCGGTGCCGAGCGTTCGGCAGTCAGGCAGTACAGTCCGGATGTTGTCCGGATATATAAAAGGTTTTGGCCGGCGACGGGCGACGCCATAATCCCGTCCCCGATCGCATTTTCAGAAATGACTTCGCCCCGTCGGGAAAGATTCACGACATACGTCGTTCCTTCTTCATTACAACAATACAGGTGGTCGCCCGCGATCAACGGAGAGGCAGACATGTTTCCGCCAAGCCGGCGCTTCCAGATCTGTTTTCCGTTTGTAACATCCAGACACGTCAAAATCCCGTCGTCGCCCAACGAATAGAGTCGGCCGTCCCGGACGCACAGTGAGGGAACATCACTCGCCGATTTCTGTTCGCGCCATACGATGTGTGTCCCGGTGACATCCCCCGAACCGTCGGCGCGAATGCAAACCATTTCATCGTGTGGCTGGCGTGCCGAGGCAAAAACGTGTTGATCGTCGAATGCAACCGAATTGGCCGTTCGCTTCACTGGCCAACGGCACGTCCACAGGACATCGCCCGTCGCAGGATCGTAAGAATTGACGCAGTCTTTGCCCGCAAGCAACAATTGATCGCGATCGGAGACCCGTGCGACGACGGGCGATCCGAAACTGTCGCCCTCGGTTCTTTTGATACGCCAGATGATGTCACCGGTTTGGCGATTCATTGCCGCCAGCCAGCTTGAACCGATCAGCCGATCGACGCCACTTCCCCGATTGTCGGCTGCCACGATCACCAGCGATTTGTGGATTGCAGGCGACGATCCGTAGCCCCACTCGGCAGAGTACGGACCGGCCTCGCAGCTCCAGGCAATCTGTCCAGAGAAATCGACGGCCGTCACCCACAGGCTGCCTTTGACCGGACTGACGACGTAGACGAATTGTCCGTCGCAGGCCGGGGTCGCCGAAGCGTGCGAGTTCTTTTGATGACATTCGCCAAACCCGCCACGATGCAGTTCCGATTGCCATTTGGTATGACCGGTTTGCCGGTCGAAGCACAGTAACGATATCGACTGGTTCGCAGCATCGGATGTCGACAGGAAAATTCGTTCACCCCACAGACAGGGGGACGAATGCCCGCGACCGGGAACGGAAACTTTCCAGACAATATTCTCGCTGACCGACCACTGAACAGGCAGATTTGAATTGTCAATAAAATTGCGACCGCCGATTCCGCGCCACCACGGCCAATCGTCTGATGCGGGCACCGGATCGGCGAGCGTCAAGCCCTGATCAACGACCGCGCGACGGATTTCGCGAACGCCCGAATCCTTCAGAAACATCCACGTTCCGGCAGCCAGAAACGCGAATGCGAAAAGCCATTGTCGATTAAAAAAACGCTTCACTTCCATGCTCCCCGTATTTTCCAAAGATTTCACCGAAAAGAGAGAATTCAGTCAACGCCAGATTCGTCGATCGATCACTCTGAAAAAAGGAGTTCTCTCGGGAAAACTATGCATTTCGTGCTTCGTAAACGAGGGAGTGCCGATTGAATCCGCGAGTTCTTACACTGTAGAATCGTGGGTGGTGAAAGGCGCGTCATTTAGAACAAACGGACGTTCCTCCTTGCAACTCCGACGAAAGTAGAGCGATGCCTGCAGATCCTTCCCTGACCCACGTTGCTAAAACGCTGGCCCATACGAGTCCGTTGTTGTCGTGCCAATTCGATCCGACAGGGCGGTTTGTGTTCGCCGGGGCGGAAGATTTCAAAATCGTCCGCTGGGAACTTGCGACAGGAAACAAGGTGGAACTCGTCGGACACGAGAGCTGGGTTCGAGGTCTGGCCTTTTCTGCCAACGGCGAAACACTCGTGTCAGGCGGCAATGATGGCCGGATGATCTGGTGGTCTGCCGCCGCAGACGCTCCTGTTCCGCTGAGGACAAATTCAGCTCATCAGGGATGGGTTCGCGCGATCACTGTCAGCCCCGACCGACAGTTGCTCGCGTCGTGCGGCAACGATTTGAAGGTCAGGCTCTGGTCGTTGGCCGATGGCAGTCCCGTGCGTGAATTCACCGGCCACGAGCGTCACGTCTACCACATGGCGTTTTTGCCCGATGGAAAACGAATCATCTCAGGCGACTTGACGGCCAAATTTATCGAATGGGATCTTGAGACCGGTCAGGCGATCCGGAATTTCGTGATCCCGACACTCAGTAAATTCGATGCGGGATTCATGGCCGATTATGGCGGCCCCTATGACATGGCGTTTTCGTCCGACGGGAAACGGCTCTTCGCCAGTGGAATCACAAACGTTTCGAACGCGTTTGCCGGAGTCGGCAATCCGATTATTTCGCAGATTGATCTTGAGGCAGGAAAAGAAGTTATCGGGCATCTCAGCAAGGCGGGCATGCAGGGAACGGCATGGGGATTTGCCTTACATCCTGACGGGTTCCTGGTCGGAGCCACCGGCGGTCAGGGAGGCGGCCATCTCTTCTTCTGGAAGCTCGATCAGAAAGACGAATTCCATTGGCTCAATCTGGGAAGTCAAGCGCGTGGAATGTCGCTGCATCCCGATGGAATTCAAATCGCAACGGCGCATTTTGACAAAAACCTGAGAGTCAGTTCGATGAGTGAGAAAAAAGTCTGAGATCAAACGGGGGAAGTAAACTACAAAACCCTGAACCATCGATCGGATAACGTCGTCAAATAACCGCCGATTCCGGTTGAAGTCACGTCAATGAGCGATCAACCCCGTCGAACTGCCGACACGGTGGCGACAAATAAAACACTCCCTTCACTTGTTGTCCCTTCGAAGACTGGATCACATGGCCATTCATTCATCACACCCAATTCTTTCTCGCGGTGTTTTCCTCGTCTGTTTGTCCCTGTTGTTCTGTTTGACGGGTGTCGCGAATGGCAAATCGCTGTTGTCGCCTAAGTCGTTTTCGGGAGGACGCGCGTCATCTCTGAAAAATGTCGTCGAAGCAAATGCTGAAGTATCGATGGACTTGCCCGATGGTCCAGCGGCGGTTCGGGAATTGGAAGTTCGTTTGGAAGCATCCGGTGCGACCGATGTTGAACGTCAATTGCGCGGGCTGGTGGTCCAACTGGCATTCGACGGTGAGGTCACGGCGTGGTGCCCTGCCACCGTGTTTTTTGGCAGTGGTGTCGGAATCAACGAACTTCACAACTGGTACCGCTCGATCACTCCCGACGGAACGATGACGTGTCGCCGGGTGATGCCTTACGCTCGTCGTGTCATTAACCAGGTGCGAATCGATCAGAAGATGACGATGGAGTATAACGTCCAAAGTCGAACGCGGAATCTGGACGGAATTCCCTTTCACACCTCGCTGAAATTCGACATGGACCTGATCGCCTGGAAGCCGACGACATTGACGTACGCGGCAACGACTCACTGGTACGCCCTGCCCGGTTGCACGTCGCACATCAAACCGCAACCGGATGATGCAGCACGGCCGATTCCAACGCTCGCAGAAGCCAGAACGCTCGCATTCGCCAACCGGCCTGGTAACGCAGGAGCGATCGAGTGTGAAGAGATGGTGTTGGCCGCAAAAACGGAAGTTTTGACTGTCGGACCACAAGACATGGAACCGTCGGGGGCCGAGCGATGGAGTCAGTGCGAACACCTGATCGCATCGGCTAAAACTCCCGGTGCCAGGATCGAACTCGAAGTCCCGACATCTGATAAAGAGCTGAAGCAGATTGTTGTCTATGCGACACAAGCGCCCGATTACGGAATTCTGAAATTCAATATTAACGGCAAGGTCTGCGATGCGACGTTTGATGGCTACGCAAACAACGTGCAGCCTTCGTTGCCGGTCAAACCGGGTGTCCACGAACCAAAAGACGGAAAATTTCTGTTGCGGGCTGAGGTGGCGGGTGCGAACCAGATGGCGAACGGAGTCCGCTTTCTGTTTGCTCTCGATTGTGTGGTGCTGGAAGACCCGCAACTTCGCACGATTCACGGGCAACCGAGTGTCGTGATGACATCACCACAAGTGGAACTGGCGGTGACGCAATTGGGCGGACATATGGCCCCTGTCACATTTTATCGAGACGACGCTCAACCGGTACAGCCTTATCACATCTCTCCCTGGCAGTTCGAACCGGCCAAGCCGATGCCGGTCCCCGTCCTTGTGCCATTACGAGGCGACTTTTTTTGTATCCCGTTCGGGGGCAACGAAGCACTTTTCGAGGGCGAGAAACATCCGCCACACGGCGAGACAGCGGGCAGTCTGTGGCAGACACACGGAGTGCAGCGTCGGGGCAAACGCAGCGTTCTGACCATGTCACTGGAACCACAAGTGCGCAAATCGCGGATCGTGAAAGAGTTGACGATCGTCGACGGGCAGAACGTGGTCTATTCGCGGCATTCGATCGATGGGTTTGCCGGACGCGTGCCACTCGGACATCATGCCACGCTCGCCATGCCTGAAGACGAGGGAACCGTTCGGGTCGCGACCAGTCCGTTGCGGATTGGCATGACATATCCCGGCCTGTTCGCCGACCCCAAACAAAAGGAATATCAATCACTTCAGCCGGGGAGTCGCTGGAAAGACCTGTTCAAAGTTCCTGTTGCATGGAAGGGTGAACCGGATGCTGATTTGAGTCGACTTCCGGCGCGCACGGGTCATGCCGATTTATTGCAGTTGATCAATGAGGTTCAGGACAAAGCGGGTAATCCCGCGTGGACCACGGCGACGTTTACCAGCAAGGGATATGTCTGGTTTGCATTCAAGGATCCTGCGGTACTGGCGAGCACCGTGATCTGGATCGAGAATAAGGGCCGTCACGGCCATCCGTGGAACGGACGCAACAATTGCATTGGCCTGGAAGACGTGACCGCATACTTCGCCGACGGGCTGGCTGCGTCGGCCAACGATAATCTCTGGTCGAAAGAAGGGATTGCCACAGCCGTCGAGCTGACAAAGGGCCGACCGACTCATGTCAATTACATTCAGGGAGTCGTCAAAGTCCCCTCTCAATTCGACATTGTGAAGACGATCGAATTCTCTCCCGGCAAAGCCACGTTCATCTCGTCAGGCGGAGAACGTGTCACAATCGACGTCCACCACGAATTTATCAAAACAGGTGATCTTGAAAACGAATGACAGGCCGGGTTGACTTGTTGTTGCCCATCATCTTTGAAGAATGTTTACGGTGCCGGGTTTAAATCCGGATCAAACATAGACGACATCAAATACATAAGACATTAATCATGAATGACAACGGTGTCGATCGATCGCTATGAGCACTTTTTCCCAATCACTCGATGCGGCACTCGCCCACTTCCACGCGGGTCGGTTTCAGGAGGCCGAACCGGCTTTTCGGCGAGTTCTCCTCGAAAAACCCGATCACCTTGATGCGCTGCATTTGCTGGGGATTCTTCTATCCCAGACGGGTCGACATGCCGAAGCCATCGACCGAATTCGCAGCGCGATTGCGTTGAAACCGAATGTGGCAGTCCTCTATAACAACCTTGGACTCGCTCTGAAATCTGCGGGAAATCCGTCGGATGCAATCGACTGTTTCCGCACGGCTCTGCGATTGCAGCCAGACAATCCGGAATCGTATATGCATCTCGGCGCGACATTTTTGGGAACCGGACGAATGGCTGATGCCGTGGCCACCTATCGACGGGCGCTTGAACTCAAACCTCGCGATGCCGTGGCGCACTCCAATCTTGGTGTGGCACTTCAACAGCATGGCCAACTCGACGACGCGATCTCGCACTATCAGGCGGCACTTCAATTGAATCCGAATGATGCTGCAGCGTGGAATAATCTCGGCACGGCTTACGAACGGCAGCAGAAACTCGATGAAGCCATCACAAGCTTTCATCGAGCGACCCAGGCAAATCCGAATCACTTTATGGCGCTCGGCAATTTGGGGAATTCGTTACGGGCGCGCGGGCGATTTGCCGAGGCGATCCAGTGCTTCGAGCGAGCGTTGCGGATCAACCCCGACGATGCAGCAACTTGCAATGGTGTCGGAGCTGCATTTGAGGGGGCAGGGCAACTGGATGCTGCGGTTGACTATTACCGACGTGCGGTGCAACTGAGCCCGAAGGATTATACCGCTCGAAACAATTTGGGTACGGCATTGTTGAAACAAAAGAAACTGGACGAGTCGGTCGCCAGCTACCGTGACGCTTTAAACCTCAAGCCGCACGAATCCGGGGCGCACAACAATCTGGGTGCTGCTTTGGAGGGGCAAGGCAAATTTGACGACGCGATCGCCTGTTATCAAAAGGCGGTGGACCTCAATCCCGGCGATCCGATTGCATTCAATAATGCCGGAAACGTACTTCAAAAACAGGGTAAAACGGTCGATGCGGAAAACTGTTACCGACAGGCGATTCAACGGATGCCCCGGTATGTGACCGCACACAGTAACCTGGGGACAATCCTTCAGAAACAAAACAGGTTTCCGGAAGCCGTTGCGTGCTACGAACGGGCTTTGCAGATCAGCCCCGGCTATCACGACGCGCGGTACAATCTGGGGATGGCCCGGTTGCAAACGGGCGAACTGGAATCGGGCTGGGCCGATTACGAATTCCGGGTCGAGGTCAACAAGTTGCCGAGGTTCCGCCAGCCCCAGTGGGACGGCTCGCCGCTTGAGGGGCGGCGGATCCTGATACTTGCCGAGCAGGGACTGGGAGATACGTTGCAATTTGTGCGATATCTTCCGCAGGTCAAGGCGGCAGGCGGTCACGTTGTTTTTGCGTGTCAACCAGCACTGATGTCGTTTTTGAAGAACGCGGAAGGGATCGACGAACTGGTGAGACAGCCGACAGACCAGTCGCCCGAATTGCCTTCATTCGATGTCTATTCGTATTTGTTGAGCCTCCCTCGCGTGTTCGGCACGACGCTTGATTCGATCCCGTACCGGATTCCCTACTTGTATCCCGATGAATCGTTAATCGAACACTGGCGGGCCGCGTCTGAAATTGGTTCATTGCGGAAAGTCGGCATCGCATGGCAGGGCAACAGGTTGAATACGGCTGATCGCGGTCGCTCGATTCGTCTGGACGAATTCGTATCGATCGGACGTACTGAAGGAATCCGAC
>JANXOO010000437.1 GCA_025353525.1 Schlesneria sp.
TGACTGACAATGTAAAGATTGCGTTCAAGGTTGGATGCATCCGCAATACAGACAACGGCATCAATCTGACCGACATCCGGCTGGCGACCGAGCAGCACATCCACTGAGACCATTTCGTCGATTGATCGGGGGGAAAGACTGTAAGTTCCCGGAAGATCAACCAACCTGATCCGTTGACCCGAATACTCGAACCAGCCGATTTTTTTCTCGACGGTGACTCCCGGATAGTTCCCGATCCGTGAATGGACACCGGTCAGAGCCGTAAAAAGCGTGCTCTTCCCCGTGTTAGGATTTCCAATCACCGCGATGGTTCGTTCCACGTGTCAACCCGATCGATGGACTGCGGTTGTTTTGCCATTCGCGACCAGTTGGTGACTTCACCAGCATGGCCAGGGAGAGAAGCACAGATTCGTTACGCTGTGCCATCGATCGCTGTGACTGTGACTCGTTTCGCTTCGGCACTACGTAAAGAAAGCCGATACCCTCGAATCAGAAACTCGATCGGATCACCGAGCGGGGCGAAACCAATCAGTGTGATTTCTTCTCCGTCGGTCAGGCCCATTTCCATTAACCGGACTGCAATTCCGTCGTCACCGCTGACATCCAGGATCGAGGCACGCTGGCCGATCCGCAATTCATTCAACGTCATCGACTGACATCCACAACAACTGTGGCAGTATCCTCGATTCGAAGCAAAAATCGCTGGTCATTGACTTCAAGAATGCAGGGCGATCCTGGTCGAATCATGCGAACCCGCACACCTTCATGCAGTCCCATTTCTTCGAGTCGAACGACAAAATCAGGGCTACCGTCGACGTCGACGACAACACCGTGCTCGCCCGCCATCAACAATTCAATTGGGACTGCCTGAGAAATCACGCTCGCCATTCGGGTCGCCTTCCGCAGAAAACGGACTGGACGCAATTCAGATTGAGACTCAGTCTCAACTCCGTTCCCTGATTCTATCGTCCTGATCCGTCGACGACCAGAGTTAATCGTTCTGTAAATCGGAAAAAGTATGAAGTCTGAAAGAAATTGCATCACTTTTCTAGCTGCAGATCTGCGTCTGACAGCATGAATTATTG
>JANXOO010000478.1 GCA_025353525.1 Schlesneria sp.
GAAGAGTCCGATGGCTAACGCCGCCCGGCTTGCCTCGCAGATCGGGGGCGCTGTCGAGTGGGAACACCGTTGATTGTGCTGGTTTTTGTGACGATGTCATGACGGCAGTAGATCATGTCCGTCGGCAATCGAATCCGTTACTTGTTTGGACCAGTGAATCGGGAAGGCTTGTGTAAGTGGCGACCATTCAGAGGACGCCCGCCCGAGTTGCAGGGCATCAATCTGTTGAATCGCGATGCGGTCGAACATCGCGCCGCGGTCTGCGGCGAAATCTTCGAGCACAACGCCGTCGACATTCGCGATCCGGCGAAGAATCTGCAATATCGCTGGATTCGAGTGGGGGACTGGAAGCTGATCGTGCCGAATCGGGAACGAGTGCCCGACGGTACAATCGAGCTGTACAACTTGAAGTCCGACCCGCAGGAAGTGGCTAATCTGGCGACGAAACAACCGGACCGCGCGGCGTCTCTGCAAAAAATGCTCGACGCAGCGTGGCCCGGTAAATAATCGGGTGGTCTTGTAAATAACCCGTGTCACCAACAAGAGCCAGATTGGAAGTCGTGTTGGCGGCGGTCCGATGTCCGCTAGACATCACACAGCGCGACTGCTTCGCGGAGTCCTGCCAGTGCATCGCGAGTTGGAATGAACTCGTGGCCGACATAGCCCTGATAGCCGATCTCGATCAGTTTGCGCATGATTGGCGGGAAGTTGATTTCCTGTTTGTCGTCGAGTTCCGCTCGACCCGGGTTTCCAGCCGTGTGGACGTGTCCGATCACATCTTTGTGTTGTTCGATGCGGCGGATGACATCGCCGTTCATGATTTGAACGTGGTAGATGTCGAAAAGAACCTTGACTTTGGGCGAACCGACTTTGCGAACGATGTCACAAACGTAATCGATATCGTCTCCCTGATAGCCGGGATGCCCCTTCATCGGATGCGAGCCATCGCGCGAGTTGAGGTGTTCCAGACAGATCGTGACCCCTTTTTTCTCGGCGTGACCGGCGATTTTCTTAAGGCCGGCGATACAGTTGGCGGCACCGTCTTTCAGAGAAATCTCGCCACTGGCAGGATCATCAGCATCGTTCCATTTATACCCGGTGAACGCGATGACGCTTGGTACTTTGGCGGCGGCACAGTCATCGATCATCTTGCTTGTCCGGGCGATGACTTCATCCTGATAGCGAGGGTTATTGAATCCTTTCATGAACGGCGCACCGGGCATTCCGTTCGGTGCAATGGCGCACGTGAGACCGTATTTCGCGAGCGTGTCCCACGTTTCGGGTCCGCAGATTTCGACCGATTTGCAACCAAGGCCTTTGGCAATCTGGCAGGTCTTGTCGATATCCCACATGCCTCCGGCAACGTTGAAACACCAAAAGACGACCGAGTGTTTGATGCGTCCATGCGTCGCCACATTTTCGATGGCGGCGAGCACGGTTTCCTGGCTCACAGACGCCACCGCACCAGCGGCCACAGCAGAATGAAGAAGTTCACGACGCGAAAGAGTCATCGGCAGTTCCTGAAATTAAAAGTTGAGTACAACGATCAGCGATCACAAATGATACTGCCCGACCAGCCGCAGTGCGAATGAATGAGCCACACGATTTCCAAAATGGTTTCACTGATGCGGCACTCAGTCCTACGTGTTCTTTGACAAATCCTGCGACAACCGGAAATTGCCGTGATGCCGAAGATTCCGTTCCTGACCTGAAGGAGAACCACAATCGAAGCCTCAAATCGGACCGTGTACAGGTCACGTTCGCAATTTCGGTTCGCAGTAACGAAGCGCCGAAACGGATGCCGGACGTTATTATTGTCGTCGGGTGTGCCTGAAGGGACGGGCAGGTTCCGAGCGATTCTTCGATGAATGATTGAATTATGACTGCATCACGATGGGCGATTGTCGGAGCGATCTTTTGCGGAATGTCAGTGGCATTGGGAGCGTTTGCCGCACATGGACTCGACCGGGTCTTCGTTGCAAAATACGAAGGGAAAACGCGTGACGTCGGTGGCCAGACTGTACCGCTCGCAGCAAAATTTTTGAACGACTTCAAAACGGCTTCCGAGTATCAGATGTACCACGGACTGGCGCTGATCGCCGCAGGGCTGATCGCCGAACGACGTCCGTCACAGCTGATTGGAGTCGCAGCGTGGTCGTTCGCCGTCGGAGTCATTCTCTTTTCCGGCAGCCTGTACCTGTTGACGCTGACGGGCGTCACGACGTGGGGAGCCGTGACGCCGATTGGCGGACTTGCTTTCATTGTCGGATGGACATGTCTTGCATTCGGTGTCAGCGGACGTCGTTTTGTCCTGTAACGAATTGTTGGCGGGTATCAGCGGCTTCGGTTTTCACAAATTCGGCCAGCAACCGGATCTGCCCTTCGACGAATTCCCTTTCTCATCCGCCTGGCTCGAAATGTCTGGATCACTGGCTGCAACTACGAAGCTGGAGTCGAAATTGCTCGCCCATTTTGAACAATTTTCCGGATTCGTAGTTCGCCAACTTTTCGCCTTTCGGGATTCCTGCTTGTTGAAGACAGGCTCAAGCCCGAACTCCAGCAAAGACCAGTTTGATCGTCCGCGCGGACTGCTGACGCAAATCGCATGCAGTCAAAATGGCAGTCGGCTATATTCCCGCGCGTAACTCACTGGATGTAATTTTGGCAGCCTGATTGAAATTCGAGTAGATCTCGCGGTTCAAGAACGCCAAAACCCCCTTGTTTTTTGAATTGTTGTGACTTGATGGCAGTTGGCGCGGACTTTGCATTTAGGCGGTTGACGACCTTAACACGACACCATCCTCTTCATCCAACGGAGACTGCAACTATGGCTATTCACGAAAAAATCATCGGGATCGACCTGGGAACAACGAACTCCGTTGTTTCTGTCATGGAGGGTGGTGAAGTCAAAGTCATCGCCAATCAGGACGGAAACCGGATCACACCCAGCGTCGTGGCATTCACCGAAAAGGGTGATCGACTTGTGGGTGACCCTGCCAAGCGACAGGCCGTCACAAATCCAAAGAATACGATTTACTCGATCAAGCGATTCATGGGCCGACGCCACAATGAAGTCGAATCTGAAGAGAAAATGGTCCCCTACAAAGTCGTTGGAGGGGCTGCCGAATATGTGAAAGTTGAAGTTCACGGCAAGACGTACACTCCACCCGAAGTGTCGGCACAAATTCTGCGCAAACTCAAAGAATCAGCCGAAGCCTATCTCGGACACACGGTCATGCGGGCTGTTATTACGGTCCCGGCCTATTTCAACGACGCCCAGCGGCAGGCGACCAAAGACGCCGGAGAAATCGCCGGCCTGAAAGTAGAACGAATTATCAACGAGCCGACTGCTGCGGCACTCGCCTATGGCTTGCAGAACAAGAAGAATGAAAAGATCGCGGTTTTTGACCTTGGTGGTGGAACGTTCGACGTTTCGGTGCTCGAAGTTGACCACGAACTGGTCGAAGTCCTTAGTACAAACGGAGATACCCATCTGGGAGGTGACGACTTTGACGAAGTGCTGATCAAGCACATCGCCGACAAGTTCCAGGCCGAGCACGGTATCGACTTGCGCAAGGATGCCATGGCCTTGCAACGACTGCGTGAAGCGTCAGAAAAGGCGAAAAAAGAGCTGTCAGGACAGCAGGCGACCGATGTCAACCTGCCGTTCATCACGGCCGACGCCACAGGGGCGAAGCACCTGCAACTGACGGTGACCCGCGCCGAATTCGAAAAGATGATCGATCATCTGGTCGAACGCTGCCGCAAGCCGGTCGAAAACGCATTGCGCGATGCCAAGCTGTCGCCGAGTCAGATTGACGAAGTTGTACTGGTCGGCGGATCGACGCGCGTTCCCAAAGTGCAGGAATTCGTCAAGAAAATGTTCGGCGGAAAAGAACCGCATCGGGGCGTGAATCCGGACGAAGTCGTTTCGATCGGCGCAGCGATTCAGGGCGGGATCATTTCGGGTGATGTCAAGGACATGGTGTTGCTCGATGTCACTCCGCTGTCACTCGGTCTCGAAACCGAAGGTGGCGTGCTGACGGTTCTGATTGAACGCAACACAACCATTCCCAAGACGGCCACCCAGACATTTTCGACAGCGGCCGACGGTCAGTCGGCAGTCACGATCAGCGTGTTTCAGGGCGAGCGTCCGATGGCTCGCGACAACCGGTTGCTGAACCAGTTCAACCTGGAAGGGATTCTGCCCGCTCCTCGTGGTACGCCGAAAATCGAGGTGACGTTCGACATCGATGTGAACGGGATCCTGAACGTCAAGGCGAAAGATCAGGCCACTGGAAAAGAACACTCGGTCAAAATCGAAAATTCCAGCGGACTTGACGCCTCCGAGATCGAAAAGATGAAAAAGGATGCCGAGGCACACGCTTCCGAAGACAAGAATCGGCGCGAATTGGCAGAAGCAAAGAATAAAGCATCGACTTCGGTTTACGATGTCGAAAAGATTCTGAAAGAACACGGTTCGAAGCTGGACGCCGCATCGAAGGGGGCGGTCGAAGCGAGCATTGAAAAGGTCAAGGCGGCAGAAAAGGGCGACGACATCGCCGCAATCAATTCTGCGGTCGAAGGACTGCAACAGGCCAGCAGTGCCCTTAGTCAGCACATGCAAAATGCCGCGGGAGCGTCCGCTGCCGGTGGCGCGTCGCCTGATGCATCAGCAGGTGGTGGAAAGCCCGACGAAGAAGTGATTGACGCGGAGTTCGAAAAGAAGAGTTAATCTCCAAACGGAGCACGGTATCATCATGGGATTTCGTCCAGACAAACTCACGGTGAAGGCTCAGGAAGCGCTGCAACAGGCGCAGCAGTTGGCAGAATCACAGGGGCACGCACAATTGGTGCCCCTGCATCTGCTGAAAGCGTTGCTCGACGAACAACAGGGAATCGTCCGACCGCTATTGGAAAAGGTGGGGATCCAGGTCCTGCGGCTTCGCACCATCGTCGACACCGACCTGGGAAAGTTGCCTCGCAGTTCAGGCGGTGGGCAGGTCGGCGCCAGTACCGCCATCCGACAGGTACTCGACAAGGCGTCGGGTCAGGCTGACGGAATGAAGGACGCCTTCGTTTCGACGGAACATCTGCTGATCGCATTGACGCTGGTTGATGACCAGGCCCAGCGGGTGCTGAAATTAAACGGCGTCACCGAGGCCGATGTGCTGAGCGCACTCAAATCGGTTCGCGGCTCGCAAACGGTGACCGACCAGAATCCGGAAGACAAATATCAGGCGCTGGAAAAATACGGCAAGGACCTGGTCGCACTGGCCCGGCTCGGCAAGATCGATCCGGTGATTGGTCGTGACCAGGAGATCCGGCGCGTGATTCAGGTTTTGTCGCGGCGCCGCAAAAACAACCCGGTCCTGATCGGAGACGCCGGAGTCGGCAAAACGGCGATCGTGGAAGGGTTGGCTCATCGAATCGTGATGGGCGATGTGCCACAGAACCTGAAAGACAAGACCGTCATCGCGCTCGATATGGGAGCGTTGATTGCAGGAGCCAAATATCGCGGCGAATTCGAAGATCGACTGAAGGCAGTTCTGAAAGAGGTTTCGGACGCCCAGGGTCGCGTCATTCTGTTTGTCGACGAACTGCATACTGTCGTCGGTGCCGGTGCGTCCGAGGGAGCAATGGATGCCGCCAACCTGTTGAAGCCGGCATTGGCTCGCGGTGAACTGCATTGCGTGGGAGCAACGACACTCGACGAATACCGCAAATCGATCGAAAAGGACCCCGCTCTTGAACGCCGGTTTCAACCGGTTCTCGTCAACGAACCGAGCGTCGAAGATACGGTTTCGATTTTACGCGGCCTGAAGTCGCGGTACGAATCGCATCACGGCGTGCGGATCACAGACGATGCACTGATTGCCGCCGCGACACTGTCTGATCGTTATATCAATGACCGGTTCCTGCCTGACAAAGCAATCGACCTGGTCGACGAATCGGCGAGCAAGCTGCGGATGGAAATGGACTCGATGCCCGCCGAGATCGACGAGGCGACACGCCAGCTCACACGAATTCAGATCGAAGCCGCCGCACTGGCACAAGAAGCAAGTGTCGACAGCAAGACGCGACTTTACGAACTGCGTCGGCAAATCGCCGATCGCGAAGAGAGCGTTAATGCCCTGAAAGCCCGATGGCAGACCGAAAAAGACGCATTAACCTCGATTCGACCGCTCAAGGAAGAAATCGAACGGTTAACGACGGCGTACGAGCACGCTTTTACGCAGGCCCAACGGACAAATTCCAACGATGATTTCGTCAGCGCATTCGATGTCGAAAAACGATTGAAAGAGACTCAACAGAAATTGACACTGGCCGAAATTCGCGCGGCGGAAGTCGGAGGCGACGAGGGGCAGCGGTTACTGCGCGAGGAAGTGACTCAGGAGGATATCGCCAAAGTCGTCGAAACCTGGACGGGAATTCCGGTCTCGCGATTGTTACAAACCGAGAAGACGAAGTTGCTTGAAATGGAAGATCACATCCATCACCGGATGATCAACCAGCAACAGGCCGTAACGGCTGTGGCGAACGCCGTCCGTCGATCAAGATCCGGATTGCAGGATCCGCATCGTCCGATCGGATCGTTTATTTTCCTCGGCCCCACCGGCGTCGGTAAGACGGAACTTTGCAAAGCGCTGGCCGAATTCCTGTTCGACGATGAACGGGCAATGGTCAGGATCGACATGAGCGAATTCATGGAAAAGCACTCGGTCGCGCGACTGATCGGGGCTCCGCCGGGATACGTCGGGTATGAAGAGGGAGGAAAGCTGACCGAAGCTGTTCGCCGTCGACCCTATTCGGTCCTGCTGCTCGACGAAATTGAAAAAGCGCATCGGGACGTATTCAACGTCTTGCTGCAAGTGCTCGATGACGGACGACTGACCGACAGTCACGGTCGAACGGTCGATTTCACCAACACGATTGTCGTGATGACGTCGAATATCGGCAGCCAGACAATTATGGATCTGACCGACAAGGAAGATGAACGGGAGATTGAACGTCGCGTCATGCACGCATTGCGCAAGGAATTCTTGCCCGAATTCCTGAATCGCGTTGATGAAACAATCGTGTTTCATCCGCTAACAAGGAATGAGATCCGGCAAATCGTGGATCTGCAACTGGTACGACTGGAAAAGCGACTCGACGAAAACGGATTCCGGATGGTCGTCACTGACGCTGCCCGAAAACAGATTGCCGAGGAAGGATATGACCCTGTCTATGGTGCACGACCATTGAAGCGGGTCATCCAGCAACGACTGCAGAACGAACTGGCGAACGCAATTCTCGGCGGCGACTTCACTGAAGGAACGACAATCACCATTGACTCGCAGAACGGCGATTTCACGTTCGCCGGGTCGAAAGATGCCTGACGAAGGTCTCGAAGAAAAACGATATTGTTAACAGGGCAATTGTGATCACGAATTACTTTTGGAGATTATTTGCAGGGTGGAACGGAATGACCGAGACCTTGCCTGTGTTTTCCAGTACGGCAAATCGAACTTCCGAAGGGCCCGAAAACCCGGCCGCTCGCAGCGCGGCATCCAGTTCATGAGTCGTCATTTTGACGCTTTCCAATGATGTATGGTCGATTCTCCCGTCGTGGATCAGGATCACGGGTCGTCCTTCCAACAGTGCTTCGATGGTCTTGCTGCGGTAGGTGAGCCAACTCACGGCCGAATTCATGACGACAAGTGATGTTGCAAGGATCAGGCCCCCCGTAATACTGTTGTCGCCACCATTCATCGAATTTTGAACGGCGTTGCTGAGCACCAGCAACAACACAAGGTCGAACGGTGCCATCTGACCGATCTGCCTTTTTCCGGTCATCCGCAATAACACCAGCAAAAAGCTGTAGACGACAACCGCACGTATGACAAATTCCCACCAGTGCGGCAGACCGATTGCCCACATCACGACTTCTCCCAAAGAATGTCCCGTTAGTCGACCTGACCGCCAGCGCGATGCGGTTCAAATGTCGCGAGAGCCGCTCGCGAAGCATCTTCGATTGCTTCACCCGTACGTCTGTAAAGAACTTCCTGGCTGCGAATCGCATCTGCAGATTCGGATGCGCGCACCGGTTCGTACCGACCATTTGGCAACAATCGCCGTGCTTTCACGTTATCCGCGAGCGATGTTTTCAGTGTTGCGATCAGATTGCGCTTGCAGACCTTGTCTTCCACCGGAACGAGCAATTCAATTCGCCGGTCGAGATTGCGAGGCATCCAGTCGGCACTTGAAATGAACAAACGCTCGTCCCCGCCGTGATAGAAATACAAAATACGCGCGTGCTCCAGAAACCGGTCGATGACTCCGGTCACGGTGATATTTTCCGACAGACCAGGAACTCCCGGGCGAAGGCAGCACACTCCGCGGATACTCAACCGGACTTTAACCCCCGCTTGCGATGCGGCGTACAGCGCTTCTATCATCTGTTCATCGACCAGAGCATTCAGTTTGCAGACGATCGTCGCCTTTTGCTTGTGTCGCTTGCGGTCAATCTCGGCCTCAATCATTTCGAAAAGTTTTTCCCGCATCCCGACGGGAGCCATTTCAATCTGCCTGAACCGTTGCGGTTGTGAATATCCCGTGACCGCATTGAAGAACGACGTCGCGTCCGAGCCCAGGTCTTCATTGCACGTCATCAGGCTGACATCGCTATAGACGCGAGCGGTCATCTCGTTGTAGTTGCCCGTTCCAAAGTGAACGTATCGCTGAATTCCTTGTGGCTCGCGTCGTACGATCAGGCAGATCTTCGCGTGCGTTTTAAGTCCTTTCACTCCATAAACGACTTGCACATCGGCCCGTTCGAGATCGCGAGCCCATTCGATGTTTCGCTGTTCGTCGAACCGCGCCTTCAATTCCACGACGGCGGTGACGTATTTCCCCTTTTGGGCAGCTCGCTTGAGCGCCGCCACGATCGGGCTTTTAGCACTCGTACGATACAGCGTTTGTTTGATCGCCAGCACATCGGGATCATCAGCCGCTTCTTCGACGAACCGCACCACCGAATCGAAACTTTCGTAAGGGTGATACAGCAAGACATCCCGTCGCGAAATCGCTTCGAAAAGAGTTTCGGAAGGAGCGATTTGTGGCGAGGGATTCGGCGGCCAGGATTCGTAACGTAACGCGTCAAACCCCTGAGAATCGGTCAGGCGAAAGAACGCGGCCAGATCGAGTGGACCTGGTGCGGCGAAGACCCAACGATCCGGGACTTCGACTGCTGACTGCAGGAATTGGCGAACCTGAGAACTGGAATGGTCTGCCAATTCCAGGCGAACACAGTCGCTTTGATGCCTCGCGTTGACGATCTCTTGCATTTTGGCCAGCAGATCCGATGCCTGATCTTCTTGAAGTTCCAGATCGGCATTTCGTGTGATCCGGAATGCGACGATCTCTTCGATGATCTCGCCCGGGAAAAACCGGGCGATAAACATGCCGACGACATCTTCCAGCAGGATGCAGCTGAAGCCGCTTTCATCGGGCAGTGTGATGAACCGCTGACGACTGCGACCGAACGGCACGATGGCAAATCGGGATGCCTCTGAAGGGGTTGCGGGAGCCAGTCGTACGCACAGGCTGATCGATTGATTGATCAGTGGAGGAAACGCCGGCGCTTCGATACGGGAACTCAACTCGGATGGATCAGAAACGACTTCTGCCGACTTCGGAGCATTCGACTTCTTCTTTTTTCCCTTTGTCTTGCTGACCGACAATTCGGATGCAGTCTCGTCGCTGGGCGGCGCAGTCAAAGGCGACGGGCAAGCGACTGCCAGCGGTGTCAGAACCGGGAAAATCTCCTGTTCGAACAACATCTGCACATGCTGGACCTGACGATCATTCAGTTCGGTCGACTGAAGTCGCTTCATCCCGGCATTCGCGAGTGCCGGTTCGAGATCGGACAACAGGCATCGGTATTGTTCAGAGAGAAATGCCTGCATCCGTTCGCCGATTGCCTTCAACTGTTGCGTCGTCGTGAGTCCCACCGGATCGGGACGCAGTTCACCTTGCGCGTGCAACATCTGCAAGCTGCCAACACGCACCATCGTGAATTCGTCGAGATTCGAAGCTGTGATCGCGAGAAATTTCAGACGCTCGAGCAGCGGGATCGATCGGTCGTATGCTTCATCGAGCACACGCTGATTGAATTCCAGCCAACTAAGTTCGCGATTAAAAAAACGGGACTCAACAGTCATTCCGGAAAAGTCTCACGAGTTAGGGACGCATTTTTCGCAATTGTACCGGCATACCAAATGTCGCTTCGAAGAGTGACCCCGATTGCTTGAGAGCCAGCTGCTCGAGACTGAGGTCTTCCATTTGAGGGATCGCGATTACCAGGCGGCCCCCTTCACGCGAAAAATTCAATTCGTGCAGTCTCTGGCCGTGCGACGCTTCCAGAGCGTCAGCGATCCGCAGCATCGCCGCCATCTTGACCACGGCAATCCGCTGATCGCGATTGAGTGCGGTGAAGACCGTGTGAGTCGACTTGGGCGAAGCACGCCGATGATAACGAGCGGTCAATGCCACCAGTTGCACGTCCGATCGGCTGAGCCCGAACAGTTCACTGTGCTGGATCAGATACATCGAATGTTTGTGGTACGAACCGGTACTGATATAGAGCCCGATTTCGTGCAAAACGGCGGCCACTCGCAGCAGAAGTTCGTAGCGGGGGTCAAGCTGATGCTCTTCGCGCAACCCCTGAAAGAGGATGCCGCAAAGCTTTGCCACCTGCCTCGCGTGAGGTTCGTCGAATTCGAACTTGCGACCAAGATCATAGGCTGATCGAATCACCTGGTTGCTGAAGTCTTCGTTCCAGCCGCCGCGCGTCGCCATTTCTTTCAGCAGTCCGTCGCGCAGATTGATACTTGCCACAATCACCTGCTTCAGCCCGAACGCACGCGCCAGCATTGTATAGGCAAGCAACGCTGGCCCGAGCGTTCCTGCTTCTGGAAACGTGATGTGGTATTTGTGAACCAGCTTGTCTTCGTTGAGCGACAGGACCACATCCGTCAGCGCTTCCAGCTTTTCAACGGGGATACGAGTCAATTGGTCGGGATCCCAGTCGGGAATCAGTTGTTTGGCGGCAAATCGCATGTCACCACCCATCGCGACCATTTCTTCAGCCGATTCGGCGGGCACCTGCTGCAAGATCTGATCGATGATCCGCTGGATCTGGGTCGCCATCAGTCGACGCGTCGCCGATTGTGACGCGTGGTACGATTCCAGGGTCTGATGAATCCGCAATGAACCAAGTCGATACGTATGAGCGAACAGTACGTCGGCGTTCTTCACCTGCAGCAGTTCGGTACTGCCACCCCCCACTTCAGTGACGACTGTGCGAGCGTCTGACAATTCCGGATCGAGCTTTAACAAAGGCTGGATTCCGAGATATGTGATCCGGTTCACTTCGGCCTCGTCGATCGGAACGACCTGAAGCCCGGTCGCTGTGTAGACGCGGTCAAGGAACGCCAGACGGTTACTCGCTTCCCGAACGGCACTGGTTGCTACGACGCGGATTCTTTCAGTCGCTTCGATGCCGTATTCGGCCAGCACGCGCCGATAGCTTTTCAGAACGCGGACGTGCTCACTGCCATGCAAAAGGATCTGGGTAAAAATGTTGCCAGCCTCAACGTGGATGGTGGCGCATCGGCCAATAATTTGTTGACCATGGCCTTGCCGAGCGCC
>JANXOO010000518.1 GCA_025353525.1 Schlesneria sp.
GAAACTTCGCGCCGATTTCAGGATAAGATCTCGCGAAACCTTTGAATCGCGATCGGACTTCGCTACACCGTCATCGCCCCGACTTCGAGCATGAGCCGCGACAAATGTCGCGGCCACGATCCCGAGCGTGGCGCGGCGATTCATCTGAAACATATCTGACCCCGATCCGAAAATGGCGGAAAAAATGTCAAAGGATTGTCGAGCATGCGCCCGATGAAAATCAGAATACATTGAATTTGCCGACCCGCATAGCAGCCGAAACCGGATTGCAATTTCCCGACCTGGAAAGTCATCTCAATCGAATCCATTCGACCCGTTTCCATTCGGAAAACATTTTCAAATTGCTCGCGATCAGAAAAACGTTTGCGCCAATTCAGAGTCCCCTGGCAAGTGTCTTGAGATTTTCGGCCCACGGTTTTCGCCATGCTGGCGTACTGACCAGAGCCGACATACTCTTTAGCCGAGCCTGGTGTTTTCACGATCTCATTGCAGTTGCGGTGCGGCGGGGCATTGTCGTTAACGCGTTATGACTTCGGGGTTCAACCGGAAATTCGTTTCGTTACTCGTTCACCTTCTGCTTCCGATTTTCAATTGCACGGACCGCGTCATGAACAACCCTCCTTCAAATTCCAGCCAGAAACTGTGGTTATTGCCGTTACTTTTGTTGGGAGTCGCCGCGTCACTTTTCGCCGTGTTCTGGTTCGCTTTGCGACCGAATCTGGTCGACCGGCCTCCAGTCGATCCCGTCCCTCAGACAACGCCGACATTGCCTCCACTGGCTAAATTGTCTCGTGATGATTCCCTGAAGTTGGTCGAGTTGCGGAATCGTGCGATCGGCCATCTGGAAAACCATGAGTTTGCGCCGGCAGATTCGGCACTGACGGAAATCATCCGATTGATTCCTGCGGACGTTTTTGGAACTCGGAACCTGGCAATCTGCCGACAACTTGAAGTTGAATCGATCGATCCGACACGTTTTCCGGACAATTTCAACAAGGCGGTCGAACGAGCCAAACCCGCTATGAGTGCGTGCAAAGCCGCAGAACCCGAATCATTCGTCCCCTGGGTTCTCGCTTCGCGCATGGCAAAAAAACGCGACCAACCGGACAAGGCCCTGGCAGACCTGCGCGAAGCCGTTCGACTTGGCCCCGATGCCGTTGGTCCTGCGTACGACCTGTTTACGATGCTGCAAACGGTTCCCGGCGATCAGCCGAACGATGAGGGATTCAAAGCGCTTCGCAGCGTCTACCGGAACGAACCGAACAATCTGTTTGTCATCAAAGACTGGTTGCCAATGCTGGCGCAACGCAAGGATCAGGATTTTGCCGATGGCCTGAATCAGGTCAAAGCGACGATGGCACCGTTCGTCGAAACGATCAAAACGAATACTCGAGTCGACATTAACGAATTGATCGAAAAAGCATCTGTTGCAGCGAAAGAACAAAACTGGCCGGTCGCCCAGCGCATGATGACAATGTTCAAGAACGTCATTCTGCTGGAATCGGCTCGCGACAATCGTTATGTGTCGCGAGATTCGCTCGAATATGTGCTGACCGATTTTGACGAACAGTTCCGGTTGCGAGCCGATCTGCCGCTAGGCTCCCGATTGAATTCGAAACCCGTCCATTTTCAGTTGCCACGCGACGCCGCTTCGTGGCCCGCTGCGGACGGGTGTCGCGATGTATGCGTCATTGATTTTGACCTGAACGGTCGATGGGATGTGATCGCACTCCACGACAACCACGTCATCGCGTGGGGTCGAAACGCTGACGAATTGCCGTGGCAGGAACTCGCGCGAGTGGAATCAGGTTGGGACTACTCGGGGATTCTGGCCTACGATCTGGACGACGATGTCATTCAGGAACTCAGAGCGGCCCCGAACGAGAAGCTCCCGGCGGATGCACTCAAACACGAATGGTTTACGCGAGGCCTTTGCCATACGGCAGATCCCGAGATCATTCTGTTTGGTTCCGGGGGCCTGAAACTGTTCGAAAACAGGAAAGAACCTAAAACCGAAAACAGGTCGCTTGTCGCGCGATCAGGTGGCGCCGAATTCGATTCCGTTCGAGACGTCATCGCGGCCACCGTAGCCGATCTTGATGGCGACGGGGATCTCGATTTAGCCGTTTCGACCACTGGCGGCATCCGAATCTTTTCCAATCGGGGAAATCTGACGTTCGGTGAAACGACGGCGAATTCGATCCTGCCCCCAACCGGGACGACGATCACCGCGATGGCAATCGCCGATTGGGATCGCGATTCGGACATCGATGTAATTGTCGCGACGACGACCGGTGGCGGATGGCTGGAAAATATGCGGCACGGCCGACTCCGATACCGAAGCCTTGATGATTTTTCGATGTTGACTGCGGCCAAATCTCTGAAGGTCGGTGAATTCGACGGGAGTACATCGTGGGACCTCCTTGCCGCCGGACCGAACGGAGTTCACGCTGTCACCACAAAACGTACGTCCGCTGGACTGGTCTCGGTCCGGAAAACAACCAGCCTGATATCAACTGCAGTTCGCACCGCTGAAATTGGAGATTTCGACAACGACGGCGATTCAGATGTGATATTCGTTGACGACGACGGAGCAACAATTTTCGCGGGTGACGGTCAGGGGGCGTTTTATCCTGTTGACCGAGCCGCGAGCGATTGGTTGAAGGGGTCGACATCGCTGTTCGTCAGCGATCTTGATCGCGATGGTGATCTCGATCTGATCACTGCCGATGGCGCAAAGATCGCATTCCATTCCAGCCAATGCCGGGAAACAGACAACCCCGAAAACAGTTGGACAGAGATTCCTCTCGTCGGATACCAGGTTCGGCCTGGCGAACAAAATAACGAAAAGCGAACAAACCACATTAACCTGGGTGGCATGATCGAAGTGAAGTCAGGCACCCGTTATCACGCGGCCGTCGTCACGCGTACCATAACCCATTTCGGGCTTGGCCAACACGGAACGGCAGATGTTGTCCGAATCCTCTGGACGAATGGCATCCCGACAAACCTCGTCAATCCTGTACCGAACGTACCGATCTGTATTGATCAGAAATTATATGGCTCGTGCCCCTATCTCTACACCTGGAACGGCGAGCGGTTCGAGTTCGTCACTGATCTGCTATGGAATGCACCGCTCGGGTTGAAGTTCGCCGAAACGGTGATCGCTCCCTGGCGAGAATGGGAATATCTGAAAATCGACGGTGAAAAGCTGAAACCGTTGAATGGCGAATACCAACTGAGAATCACAAACGAACTTTGGGAAGCCGACTACTTCGATCAGCTCAAACTGTTTGCGATCGATCACCCGGTCGGAACGGAAATCTTCACCAACGAAAAAGTCGGGCCCGCGTCGATTGCCGAACACAAAATCCATACGGTGCTCAATGCCCGTCAACCGGTAGCGGCGAGAGATACCCGAGGACGCGATGTCTTGCAGCAGGTCATCGCCCGCGATGGCGACTACACGAAAACATTTGACCGGCGACTCGCACAAGGAATGACCGACGAGCATTTTCTGGAACTTGATCTTGGGCAGTTTCCGGACGCCAAAAGTATCATGCTGTATTTGACCGGCTGGATGTACCCTGGCAGCACGTCACTGAGCGTGCAGCACTCGCAGAATCCCGACATGCCGAAACCGCGTCCGCCTGCACTTTATACACCTGTCGCCAGCGGCGAATGGCGTGAAGTCCGCCCATATATGGGATTCCCTGGCGGGAAAACAAAAACGATCGCGGTCGATATCTCTGATATTTTCGCAAGTGATGACCATCGGGTGAGGATCGTATCAACGATGGAAATCTTCTGGGACGCCGCGTTCTTCACGGTCGACGATCCTGTTGTCGACATCGTGCAAACTGAATTGCCACTTGTCAGTGCCGAACTTCTCGATCGAGGTGGCGTTTCGGCCCGTTCGTGGCCCGCGTCAGGTAATGGCCCCGATCAGTTTCACTATTCCAGTCTGATTCCAGGCGAGTCGTGGCCCGCCATGTCCGGAAACTTCACCCGGTTTGGAGACGTGAGGCAACTGCTGACGACGCGCGATGACCACCTTGTCGTCACAGGGTCAGGAGACGAAATACGGATTGCATTTGCCGAACCGACCGAACCGCTTCCGCAAGGTTGGGTCCGCGACTTTGTGATTTACACGGTCGGGTGGGACAAGG
>JANXOO010000811.1 GCA_025353525.1 Schlesneria sp.
CGACCGGAATGAACGGCTGCCGTTCGCCCGGGTTCACAACCACTACAAAGTTTTTCAAGTTATGTTGACCGCGACTTTACCACGAACAGCCACTTTCGATGCGGAAGCGTTTGAAGAATTCCTTTCGTCCCGACGCGAGCCTGCCTGGGTGACCGATCGCCGTCGCGCAGCCTTCGAAACATACCGCGAACTTCTCGCCACCGAACTCGATCCCGAAGAGTGGAAGCGGGTTGATATTCGTGCCTTTCGCAGCGACCGGTTTTCGATCCCGGCCGAACCCCGGCCTGACGCCGTTTTCGGAACGTTGCTTGCCGATCGGGCGGAGTTTTCCGGGGTGGTCTCGCACATCGACGGATTTTGCTCGCGCACCACTCTCGACCAGGAATGGACCGATCAAGGGGTGTTGTTCGGAAATCTGAGCGACCTTGTCAGGGACCACGGCGAGGTTCTGAAACCGCATCTGTTGACGACGGCGGTCAAGGCCGGGACCGATCGGTTTTCTGCATGGCATTCTGCATTCTGGACCGGCGGGACCGTCCTTTACGTCCCCCGAAATGTTCAAATCACAAAACCGCTTTACAGTATGATCGGCCTGGCAACCGACGGAGCTGCTGATTTCAGTCACACACTGATCATCCTCGAAGAGGGTGCTTCTGCCACACTGCTTGAAGAAACATCCTCGGCGGAAACAGCGGCAGACGGATTGCATATCGGAGCAGTCGAATTGTTGCTGGCAGCCCGTTCGAATCTGCGGTACGTGCAACTGCAAAACTGGAATGACAAGGTGTGGCACTTTGCCCACCAGGCAGGGCGCGTCCAGAACGATGCGTCGCTTCAATGGACGGTTGGTGCACTTGGTGCGAAGCTGGCTCATATTCACCAGGAAGTGTTCCTCGACGGCAAGGGAGCTGCGGCTGAAGTGAACGGTGTGACATTCGCAACCGACAAGCAGATGATCTCGTATTACACGCAGCAAACGCATAACGCACCGAATACTCGCAGCGATCTCCTTTACAAGGATGTCGTGCGGGATCGGGCACGATGTGTGTGGCGCGGTATGATCAAGGTGGCAAAGGACGCTCAAAAGACGGACGGCTATCAGCGGAACGACAGTCTGCTGCTGAGCGAAACATGCCGAGTCGACGCCATACCAGGACTGGAAATCGAAGCGGATGATGTTCGTTGCACGCACGGTGCGACGTGTGGTCGCGTCGACGAAGAACAGCTCTTCTACTGCATGTGCCGTGGACTGAGCCGAACGGAAGCCATGCACCTGATCGTCGAAGGGTTTTTCCAGAGAGTTTACGATCGGATTCCGGTCGAGATTGTTCGCGAGACGCTCGGTCAAGCCGTCGAAAGAAAACTCGGGATTGGTGGCGAGTAGCCGGTTTTGTTGACGGATTGCGATCATTGCATCGCACGGGTGGCGTGTTGTCCTTCCGCCCGCAACCACATAAGGTCGAAGACGCATTTTGAACGTCATGCAAGAAGTAATCGAAGGTTGCCCAAAGCATCATTGAGAGAATTCTGAAAATTGCGAGAAGAGAACGAGAATTTATGCCCGAATTTGAACGAGTCGCAGCCGTCAGCGAAATCCCGCCTGGGGGACGCCTGTCGATTCTTGTCGACGATCTTCCGTCACTGCTGGTCCGGATCGGCGACGAGTTTCTCGCTGTCGAAGATGTTTGCTCGCACGATGGCCAGCCGTTGACGAACGGACCCGTCGAGGGATGTGCGATCATCTGCCCGCGACACGGTGCAAAATTCGATCTGCGCTCGGGTCAACCATTATGTATGCCGGCGATTGAGCCGATTTCTACGTTTGAAGTTCAGGTTCGCGACGGCGAAATCTATGTGAGGCCACGATCATGACAACGGAAACGATCTCGACACAGGCCACTCCGACACAGGCCACTCCGGCGCCGGAACGGGCGGTTGGCTCATCCGCACCTGAAGTGTCTCCAGGAAGCCTTGCCATCCCGATCACCCCTGCGACCGGCTGCTGCTCAGAGACGCCCGCCTCGGCCAGTCTTCTGCCGATTGTTTCTGTCACAACTGCCAGCGAAGGCTGCTGCCAATCGAATCCGGCGGGCAGTCCGGATGCCATCGAGAACCATGGCTCTTCACATTCCCATGGTGATTCTTGTTCGAGCCACGCGGCGATCACTGAAATGCCCACGACAGAAGCCACCGACGAACTCGATGACACCGCATTGATCGACGCATTGCGACAAGTGATCGATCCCGAACTGATGATTAATATCGTCGATCTGGGACTCGTCTATTCGATCAACCATACCGATAACAAGGTCCTGGTAGAAATGACGCTGACAAGCCCCGCGTGTCCTGCGGGCCCACAGATTATTTCCCAGGCAAAAATGTCGCTGGACAAGGTTCCCGGCGTTGTCAGTTCCGAGATCAAGCTGACAATGTCGCCGCCGTGGACACCCGATCGGATGACCGATGACGCCCGCGACCAACTGGGAATCTTTTGACGCACCTCGAAAAAACACGCTGCACAAATTCTGCCAGAATCCTGCAACACAGCGAACCTCTGGAGTAATGCATGCTTCATGTGATGTGTTGCGATGCTGGTTGAAGTGGGGTTTGTAACGAGTTGTTGGGGGGGGGGCAGCAGAGTGACCTGCGCCCTTAGCAGGGCTTGTTACAAACCCCACTTCAACCAGCATCGCAACACATCACATGAAGCATGCATTACTCCAGAGGTTCGCTGTGTTGC
>JANXOO010000545.1 GCA_025353525.1 Schlesneria sp.
GCAAACAAACAACCTAATGGCGAAATCGGAACCGGATACATCTTCCGTTCGTCACTACCACTCAACTACCACAATACGTGAATACCTACCACAAATCGCGAGAAACAGTGAGAAGTCTTGCAATCGAACAAAATGCGGTTAGACTCTATAAAACAAAGGGTTTTATGAGTTTTTTGAAATCCCAATTTGTGGCTCTTAATCATTAGGTTCTAGGTTCGAGCCCTAGTGGGGGCAATTCTTGCGTTTCTGGATCTCCATACAAGAAAGCAACTTACGGAGTTTTTCTGGAGTAGTTTTTTAATGGATTGATCTGGAGTAGATTGTGGGGCTGTCTTGAACGCCCGCTCCAGACTAACAGAGCCTCTCTGAATCAATTCAGGGAGGCTCTGTTGTTTTTCCATTTATGTCAATTCAGGCGATTGGCCAATGAAGCGAACGCAACAATAGCGGCTCCGATCACTCCGGCAATCGTGCCGATTGTTGTGAATTGCGAATAGACGTATACTCGATCCAGGGGCGACACGTTGGTCAGAAGTATCGTCAGTTGCGCCAAAATGAGCCCGAGAATCGGTCCAGTGATGCAAGCCAGAATAAACAAACGCAAGGCACCCGAAGCCCGCCGACGATTCGACACTGGCTGAACTGGCCGAAGAAAGATCGCACCGCTCAACACACCAACAACTCAAGCAAGCACACCTGATTCATGAAGCCCGCCGAAATATCGTGGAAGGGCAGCTTCCAACACAAGCACGATCACCAGGGACGCTCCAACAGCAACTGCGATGGACCGCCCGGTAAATGGCCCGGAAGTGATCCGAACAAGCATTCCTGCAAGAGCGAGCATCATCAGGGCGACGACAAACTTGTCAACGATTGGTAAAGGTGCCGCCCATGCTAAAATTAACATGACGAAGCTCCAGGCAATCCTTGACAGAGTGAGCCCTTCGCAATGACCAATTTCATCGCCTCCATGATGATATCCCATTTGAGCTTTTGCTTGTATTCGATTCGTTGAAGCCGCGCTGGACTTCCTCTCAATTCGATTTCATTCGATTTAAGATCCGCAGGACTTGTGTTGAAGTCGAGGCTTTGCCCCTTCTTGTTGTGTGCCCGAGATCATCGAGTTTCGCTGCGATGTCTCGGTATGACTCACCTTCTGTTCGCAACTGCGAAACAACCGGCATCAAATCTTCGCAGGCTTCATTGGCGGCAGCACGATGTTACTCTCCTGCGGCTTGGAGTCGCATCAATCGTCGTCGGTTGCCCGGCGACGTGAAAGAATCGTCGTCCGAATGTTCCGAACAGTTCGCAACACGTCTTTCAGTTCAGTTTTAACCGATCCGGAATCGGTCCGACCGCGTTTGGGATGCGGCCTGGCTTCCCTTTCACCAACTGACGTCCAGTCGCGCAGCGTCACATAATCTGCCAGTGATGTCAGTAAAAAGCCATTATCGCCCCATCGGAATCCCGCCTCGCGAGGGACCGCTCCCAACGCACCGTTCCGCACATCCAGAGACGGTGGCGACAGAAATCGGTCGGCTGGGACGTTCAGGATGCAGTAATTCAGAAGCGATCATTCGCCGCGAGATCGGAGTTGAAGACGGAGTCGTTCGGCCAATTCCGTCAATTGTGTCATCTCGCAGCCAGACAATTCGCCCCGTGTCGGTTCAACGATTCCGAGCAATTCCTGAAGCGTCTCGATGCGACCGATCAGAGCCCCTTCCTGCCGACCTTCCTCTCGACCCTTCAACTCGCCCCTCTGCTCGCCTATGAGGATTCCCTTGTTCTCACCCTCCTTGAACGCTTCCTCGCGGGTGCAATCGAGTCGGGCGGTTTCGTCGAGTTGATACTTCAATCGCGAAATGTACTCGTCGCGCTGTTCGGGGGTTTGGTTGATCACTTCCAACACTCCTGTTGCTTCCACAAATTCCGGTTCCGGAAACAAGGCCCGAAGCTCGTCCGGGCTCATCGAACCGGCGTTCTTAAAGAAATACGCCCAACGCTCGACCGGCGTTGCCGTCGACAGATTCTCGCGTGTCACCGTCAGGTTCGTCAATTGCAATACGTGAATTTGCAGATCGTCCGTCAGAAGCTTCCCTTCAGGATCGCGCATCTGAAAATCGCGATGAAGTTCCGAGTTATCGGAAGTCAACCGTCCGTTCAACACGCAAATCACAATCGATGGCTTGAGTGATTGATATGTCGCTCCTTCCTTCAATTGGTCGACGAGCATTCGGGAACCGTAGTACGTCAGGCGTTTCAATAATCCGACCGGAATCGTTGTCTGCATTTCGATGTTCAGCCGTCGATTCCGATCGTCGATTGCCAGGATGTCAAGAATCGCCCACTTGTCGTCGCTGTAATTCTTGCCACAGTACGGATTCCGAATGGTCACGTCCCGGATCGTTAGCGTTTTTCCCAGCATCGAATTCAAAAAGTGAACCGTCACGCGAGTATGCTCCGGACTACCCAACATCAATTTGAACGCGAAATCGACCATCGGACTGATCCACAAAGGCTTCACTCGGGCACCTCACGGCTTCTTGAAAGACAAGAGAGACGATTCGACACAGGAAAACATTAGCAAATTCGGCAACGAAAAAGAGGGGGAGAAATCGTGGCGGGTGACTGGTGACTGGTGGCGGGCAAAAACTGGCGAGCCCGGTTCCGTCAGGGCCGGAGTTCTTCTGTGTGTTGGTGCGTGAATGGGGGAGCGGTTGATGACGGTAACGCAACTTGAGGATTCGACAAATGGGACTGGCTCCGTCTTCGGTGCCTTTCCCATTTGTCGTCTTCGACTTCAACCCACATCCAACCGTGGTCTCCCGCGCGGCCTCAACGACGATTC
>JANXOO010000559.1 GCA_025353525.1 Schlesneria sp.
TCACGGGGTCCGGAGTATCGAAATGAGGTTGTCCGATACTGAGGTTGATCGGGTGTTTCATGCTCGATGCGAGGTCGAACACCTTGCGGATTCCGGAGGCATCAATCTTGTGCATGCGGTCGGCAATCCAGGATTCGCTCATGTGATCGTGCTCGCGTTCCAGATTGAGGTGACGTTTGAAGGTCCGTTTCCGCGTTCGGTGCGAATCCACCATTGGAAACGCACTTTCCGGCAATTGTCGCAGTTTTTCGTGGCCTCATTTCAGACCGCGCGAAGTATCGTCCCCTCAACCCGTTCCCAAACCGCGGTCGTAGGCTTCCAGATCTCGCATGTAGACGGCCAGCGACGACTGCAAAGTTTCCCGGTTGATTGTCCACCGGGGAGATTCGTCCGTATAACGGTGACAGTGCTCGACCAGCAACCGGTGCAGGAATTTGAACAGATGTCGCGGAACCCGCAGTCGCGAGAGTGTGCTGACCAGTTCCGGCTCATTGATCGATTCTTCAAACCACTTCTTGATGGAAATCGAAGGGTCCGGACTGATCGCACAGGCTCTGGCCCGGTCGTTGGCCAGATCAAACAGTGATTCGCCCGTCCATTCGAGTGTTCTGATCAGATTCTGCTTATCGAGTCGTGATCGCTCGTAGAATTCCTTGTCTTCACGCGTCAGATAAAAACTGACTTCGATCGGCAACAGAAGTTTGAACCCGATCCCGGCATGCTTCAGAAACTTGTTGTCAAACATCGACCATAACAAGGCTTTCATTCGTTCTGGTGAACCGTTAATCAGGTGCGGTTCGTCGACGCGGTCCACCAGCACGCAGATCGAGTCAAATCCGAATGCTTCCAGAATATTCTGCAATTTCGTAAGCAGTTCATATCGATCGTCACTTCGATCTCGAGCAGGAATCGGCTGGCCGATCAGATCTTTGGGATCAAAATTGGCCAGAATCGATCGCAACTGATTGACCGGACGATCAAGGACACGAATCTGACGGGATGTCTTCCATGCCAGCAAAGCCATCTTCGACTGGTGCCAGATCCAGGGAGCCCAACCGGCAAGTACGATGAACCAGGGCCAGGGCCGGCCGAACTGATTCAGGCTGGAAGTTTGGGCCAATATCCCGAACAGAACCAGGGTGACCACGAGACCGATCGTGAAATCACAAAAACTTTTCCAGTTCGGAACCGCCAGTGCGCGCCGCAAGCTGGCCCAGCGATGTTGCTGTGCCAGATCGCTGCTGCGGTCATAGAACGAGGCCAGAAGCAGCAAATCCCGTTTGTTGGTCCGTGTCAGACTGGCGATTTTTCCTTTGGAAACCTGAAACGATCCCGCGTCTTTGGGTGGCTTACTGTCCAGAATATCGTCGACAATATTTGTCGTTGCGAGCGACAGAATACAGTCAATATGGTCCCACAATCGCCATTTGGAAAGGGTTTTCTCGGGTCGGGCACCCGGCCAGCCGACCTTCTCGTTGAACGAATCCAGGAAAGGGTTGAAATCGTCGTAATTGATAATGAAAACGCGATGATCGGGATTTTCCCGGTTGTATTTGGCGGTGTGATCGACAATTTGCAGCCGAAGTGCTGTTTTGCCACTCCCTTTTTCGCCAAATACAACAGCCGTTGACGGGGTTGACGGGTCTCCGTAAATCTTGTCCCACGCAGGGTGGAACGTGCCATCGGAGCACAGTTTCTGAAACAGAGGATCGGTTTGCGCATCTTCCTGACTGAACGGGTTCTGATTGATCCCGTGGTGTTCGAGAAATTGCTGGACTTTCATCGATTTTTCCGTGACGATTCCTTGTTCCGCCGCAAGCGGCACTGGCGGGACAAGAATTGATTGACGAGTCAACAAAAATGATCGCCCGACATCCGGATGTCATTTCCACCACCGGACACTGAACGACTGACGACCTGGACAGAAACTCTACGCGCGACACTCGTCGTCGTCCACCCAGACACGCGAGATTCTGCGGGAAAACTCTCCACAGTTTGCTTCATGGACGCGAACTCCTAGAATGGTGGTCAGGAATGTCACGGCCCGGCGGTTGCCGCCGGTTTGAAATATGACACGTTTGCAAAGTACGAATTTAAACAGGAGTCAACCATGGCCTTCGTTCTGCCAGCACTGCCGTACCCCGCTAATGCGCTGGAACCATTCGTCGACGCGAAAACGATGGAAATCCATCACGGAAAGCACCATCAGGCCTATATCAACAACGCGAATGCGAAGCTGGAAGCGCATCCCGCACTGGCCGCCAAATCAGCGGAAGAAATCATCAGCAATCTGGCCGCTGTTCCCGAAGACATTCGCACGGTCATTCGCAACAACGCTGGCGGTCACGCGAATCACTCGTTGTTCTGGACAATCCTCGCGCCACATACAGGTGTCGAGCCAACGGGCGAACTGTCGGCGGCTATCGACAGCGCTTTTGGAAGCCTGGCAACGTTCAAGGAAAAGTTCAACGCGGCTGCGACAACCCGATTTGGGAGCGGTTGGGCCTGGTTGTCATTCGACAAAGGCAAGCTGATTGTCGAAAGCACGCCAAATCAGGACAGTCCTCTGATGGAAGGCCGAACTCCGCTGCTGGGGCTGGACGTTTGGGAACACGCCTATTACCTGCACTATCAAAACCGTCGCCCTGACTACATTGCCGCTTTCTGGAATATCGTCAATTGGGCCGAAGTCGCCCGACGATTCGCCGCCGCGAAGAAATAATCCGGATCCGGTGCCAGGAACATAGCCAATGCCATGAACCGGGGGACGCAAGTCCCCCGGTTTTTTGCATTTTGCTGCCGCTTTGGTCGACAATTCAGGATGGCCTGAGGATTTGAACGCGATTGCTTCGTTTGAAAATCCCCGTTTTTGCTTCCCCCTCTCGTCGATTCGTCGTTCCCCACAACAATTTAAAGTGAGGCAGATCTGGTGGTCGTGCCTGTTGTCCGACGGGACGCCTTGTCGCGCGACACCGCTCCTTTCAGTCACTTTTAAAAAAACTGAAAAAAACGCGTAACACTTTTCCTGGAATTTCGCTCCGCTTGTCATGGCGATTGTTTGACGAGTTGGAAACTTAACCAGGGGAGAGACGAAAATGTTACGAGTACGAAATCTGATGACGACGGGAATGTTGGTTTTGTCAGCCGTGAGCGGACAAAACATCGTGCTGGCTTCCGGGCACAACGGTGGGGGCGGAGGCAGTGGATCGCATTTCAGCGGA
>JANXOO010000569.1 GCA_025353525.1 Schlesneria sp.
ATGCGTTCGGCGAACCTGTGATGGTCGTGGGTGCTGCGTGGGAAGAAGAGGGCGGCATTCGCGGCGAACTCAGTGCCCTGCTGTCCGAGCGTGTCATGGTAATTTGCATAAGGGCACCCGAAGTAAGACTACGTTGGTGTGCCCCCGAGTGTTGGAATCTGTTTGCAAGAAAAAGTGTTAATCGGTCACAGGCAGCTTATCAAGATTGATTTCAAGAGGCACGTCGACAATCAGCGTCGGAGCTTCATACACAAATTGGTACTGACGGGACGGGGCAGCAAGCGCACGCCACCGATATTCAACCGATACCGCTCCGTTCGATTGTTGAGTCGTCTCGAAGTCGGTGAAATCGACTCGCTCACCCGAACCCGATTCCAGATAAGCGGCGTTGTGAAACATCCAGGTACGGTGCGATTCAAACGCGGGACCGGGTCCGTCGTAACTGATTGCCACGCCGATTTCTGCCTTCAGTCGATCCGAATCAGCGATATCAAATGCGACATTCCTGAGGCGCACTGTAACGCCACCGCGACGCCGAATCGCCCCCTTCTCCAGCGATGTCTGATCAAAGACGATGCGTTCGGTACTCGCTGCAATCTGGCAACGAATCCGTCCCCGAATCGAAAAACGAGCACTGTCCGTCGATTCCGGCAGACGAAAGTCCCACACAACGGGGACTTCGTGGCTGCCATCGCCAACCGGGTGCTCGTACTTTGCACCGGGGCTCCACGATTCGAACTGCACGCCCTCTTCAGAGACGGCCTTCAAATCCGTTGCGGAGACAGTCAGGAACAGTGGTCGCAGCCGGGGCTCGATCGACAGTCGGCCATTAAATCGCAGCATTCGCTGACGGTCTTCACCAGGTGTCGGGCGAATTTCGATACGGCCGGCTTCCAGTCGAAACGGTCCACTTCTCTGCACCAGGGGAGGCACTGAAGAATTCGTTGTTTTTGGCCGTGAAACCCGAATCGAAGCGGAATCTTTCTCGAATTGCCATTGAAGTTTACTGCGGTCACACAGATCGTCGAGACAATCCCAAAAGGGCGTCTGGTCCCAATTCACAGACAATTCCTCGTCGCCTTTGTCGGTCGCCGCAGCATCAAGCGAGATCCGATTCCCGGTTTGTTTCTGAAGTTGTTGAAGTGCATTCTTCACCGTCAGGGGTCCGTGCAAAACGAGCCGTGACGGGCCGGACGATTCTTCCGCAGCGCGCCGCTCCAGTTGCAACCGGATCCGGCGAACTGACTCGCGTACGGGGATGCTGTCGATCAATTCAGGCGCTGGCAGAGATCTTAATGCCGCAGGTCCAAGTTCCAGCAACCCTCGTTCCGCACGACTTCGTTCTGCCTGTGTCTTTGCGTCAAGTTGCAGGATTAATTCCCGGACCTGCTCGCGCGTGGCGGCAGTCCCCTCGGCTCCCTTCAAAGGAGTGACGACTGCCAGAAACGCAAGTGCAGATACCAACGTAACGACGCTTTGACAGTGGGCCCGCCTGTTCGCGATCTGGAACCAAACGGTTTGCAACTCTTCCATCATTGAACATCGGCTCAAGAAAAACGCCGGTTGGTTTGGGGCAATTCTGTTGCGTCTCAAATCACGTGATGAAACAAGTCGGCTCGGTCCCCGTTGGTCAAGTGGCCCCGGTCTGTTTCAACATTATACCTGACTCGGTATCGTCACTGTTTGCCACGGTATTCAGTCGCAAAAAGCTGATGACATCGTGGCATGTTTTTCACGACTTCGCCATTCCAGGTCCAAAAGAGAACGATGGCATGATGAAACCTGTCCGCACGATTGAATTGATTTTCTGTGTCGTGACGATCGCGATGTTACACGGCACCTCAATCGCCGAAGACGATATTCGTCAGTTGAAACTTGGGGAGTGGGCTCCGCGATCGATGCTTGTTACGAAGCAGTCGATTATTGAGACGCCCCGATTCCCGGCGATCGACATTCACAATCATCTGGGAGGGGGGCGGCAATTCCTCACCAGCGAACGGGTTAACCGGTATCTCGCCGAAATGAACGAAGCAGGTGTGCGAACTGTCGTCAACCTGGATGGTGGCTGGGGCGAAAACCTGACGGAGACAATTGAAGCGCTCGACAAATCGCATCCGGGACGATTCGCAACGTTTGCATTGGTCAATTTTGACGGAATTGATGATCCCGACTGGTCGCAACGTGAAACAACCCGGCTGGAGGAAAGTTTCAACAGCGGTGCACGTGGTTTGAAAATCGACAAACGTCTGGGACTGAGGTATCGCGACAAATCAGGTCAGTTATTGCCGGTCGACGATCCGCGACTCGATCCGATCTGGGCGACCTGTGGAAAACATCATCGTCCCGTCGTGATTCATGTTTCTGACCCTGCCGCGTTCTTCACCCCTCTCGACAAATACAACGAACGCTGGCACGAATTGAATGATCATCCGAACTGGCTGTTCTACGGCGATCAGTTTCCAAAGCGACAAGAAATTCTCGATCAACTGCATCGGGTGATCGCCCGGCATCCGGGCACTACATTCATTAACACGCACTTCGGAAACAACGCCGAAGATCTCGCGGCGGTTGGCGAGAATCTCGATAAATATCCCAATATGTATGTCGACTTCGATGCGAGAATTTCTGAACTCGGTCGCCAGCCTTACACAGCCAGAAAGTTTTTCCTCAAGTACCAGGACCGAATCCTGTTCGGTACCGATACGACACCCCGGCGCGAGGCATTCCAGATCTATTACAGGTTTCTCGAGACTGACGACGAGTACTTCGATTGTTCGGCCAGCCATCATCTTCAGGGATTCTGGATGATCTACGGCCTGTATTTGCCGGATGACGTCCTTGAAAAGATCTATCACAAGAACGCCGGAAAACTGCTTGCGCTTGCAGGACATCCAACGCCGGACACCAGTGGAAACGCCACTGCTTCGCCGCTTCAACGGGTGCGAGTTCGTCAGACATCCGATTTTGAAGTGACGGGCGAGGCCGAACGCGAGGAATGGGCGAAAGCCGACTGGATTACCGTGCCGCAACGAACCGAAGGGGGACATCCGTACGAATCGCGGATGAAGCTGCTCTATTCGCCAAAAGGAATTTACACCCTTTTTGAAGCGACCGACAAAAAGCTGTCGGTCACAAACCTTGCTGATTTCGACAATTTGTGGGAAGAGGATGTGTTTGAGATCTTCCTGTGGACCGACGAAAAACAGCCCGTCTATTTCGAGTACGAGATATCTCCTCTGGCAGCAGAATTGCCGATTCTGGTCCCCAACTTTGATGGAAAGTTTCTTGGCTGGAGGCCGTGGCATTACGAAGGTGCCAGAAAGACACGCAAAGCGACCACGGTCAGTGGCGGATCGAAGCAACCTGGTTCGAACGTCACCCGGTGGACGGCGGAAGTCTTCATTCCGTACCAATTGCTCGAACCGCTTCAGAATGTTCCCCCCAAACCAGGAACAATCTGGCGAGCCAACTTTTATCGAGTCGACTATGACGACAAAAAGCCGACGCGCTGGTCATGGGTGCCGGTCGGCCCAAGTTTCCACGAATACAAAAAGTTCGGTACGCTCGAATTTGAATAGTGTATCTCGACTGGCGGACGCAGTTTGAGCAATTTCCGGGGGAAAACATTCCGGCACAAAATCAGATTTGATCCGGGATGCTTGACAAAAACGCTGTGCGGCGTCGAGTTCCTGCGATTTACAAGGGAATCCCGTCCTGGAAGAGAAGCCACGGCAAACATGGCGATTCGTATCTCCATTTCGAGGACTCGACGCCGGTTGGGTGACGTACCACTGATCGAATCATTTTATGTGAAATTGGCGGTGACACTTTGTGAGTGTGCTGCGGAAAGCGCGAAGGTGCCAGAAACCAAATCCGGGACGATTGATTATACTGTTCGCGGTCCGGATTGAGGCTACGTTTGTAAGTCCGCTTCCACGTTCGAAGCGGAACCACCGTCATTGCGGCAGTTTCCAGGTGTCGCTGGATTTCTCAATGGCCTCAAACCAGGCCGCGCGTGGTATAACTGTCCTGGTGTCACATGATTTACAAGGGTTTCGCGTGAAAATGAATCGACTTGTTCCGATGCTGCCGGTGAAGAGTATGCTTACGAGCATCTCGTTCTATCAGAAACTCGGCTTCAGCATCGAAGAAAAGAACGACCACTGGGGTTGGGCAATGCTCTGCTTTGGAGAGTGCCGTTTGATGGTCGATCAATCGATCAACGAATCGCCCGGCGCCCCCCGCCCCACAGTTCTTTACTTGTATCCTGACGACATCAGGGCATACCACCGGAAATTGAAAGAAAACGGACTGGAAATTCCCGACCTGGACATCACGTTTTACGGGATGACCGAGTTCCGATTGAATGATCCCGACGGAAACCGGTTGTGGATAGGCCAGAATTTGTCGACGGACGCTTGAACTGAAACCTCGATCCTTATTCGGAGCACGCGCGACCTTGCATGCCAATTGCCGAGCGGCTATCGACTGACCGGTCTGCAAGGCCAGATCATTTGCATTCCGGATTTTCCAAGTTGCCACATACCTGCAGCGATCGCTGCGATCGCCGCCGCCAACATCATTTGACGCAATAACATTCCTTGTCCGACAGACAGTGTGATCCCGGACCCAATGGCGGTGTACGCGGCGAAACAAATCGGACACTTGGGAATGCACAACCATCCAAGTGTACCCAGCATCGTCAATCCGGCACTTGCGACAGAACGCCTGACTTCGGTGCCGGGCCGGATTTGGCAGTCACTCGGTGTGTTGTTCGTTTTTTTGCAAAAACGACATGACATCCTTTGGCCAACGCGGTTTGCCAAGTCGGGAGTTGTCGAATCACAAATCGTTACTGCCTGTATCGGATCGCTCATTTTCCGGAGTCCGTAGCCGCAGGAACCTTTTCCATCCATGGTTCGACGTAACCGGGGACATCGTAGCGATCGAGATGTCGAACCCACGACATGCCCCTGATTCCTTCCTCATCGCGTCCTTTGGGCGTTACGTCCAGCAAGTTGTAAACGTTGAGGAACAGGTCGAGGCCTCGGGCATACGTTGAACAGGTGTGGTAGATCTCCCCTGTCTCCGTCCGAGTGAACGCGCTCAGTCCCGGCAGATCGCTGACCGGGAACGGTGGCGAATCGTAGCTATAAATCGCAAGTCCACTTTAACGTTCTGCGTCGCTGAACCAGACGCCATAGTCGTGATTGAAGCTGTTTTGCCCGGATGAGACCCACGGAAATTCCCAGCCCATTCGCTTTTGAAATGCCTGCAGCTTTTCGATTGGAGCGCGAGAAACAGTGACCATCGTTGTGTCACGATGATGGAGGTGGACGATAGCAGGAGCGTAATGATCCGCCAGCAGAGAACGCGATTTGCAGCCCTGGGACCAGTTGGGTGCAAACATGAAGTGGTAAATCAGCAACTGGCTGCGGCCGTCGAACAGGTCTGCCAGCGAAACCGAACCCTTCGGCCAGGGTGATGAAAACTTGGGGTTGACA
>JANXOO010000650.1 GCA_025353525.1 Schlesneria sp.
GCACGGCTCGCCTGTTTCCGCAAAAAAAGATTTGAAAAATTCTTCACCGTGTTGCGGTGTCGGGGGCGATACCGGAATGGACTATTTTCGGATCAATCCCGTTTGTGACAGGTAGCGATTTGATGTGGCCGACATCGTTGATCAGATACGACTGCACGCTCGCAACAACCGTCGATAACCTGGCTCTTGATGAAGCGTTATTAGCGCAGGTCGATGCCGATCCTGCAGCGGCCTGCCTCAGGTTTTGGGAGGCTCAGGAATATTGTGTCGTCCTGGGAAGATCCAACAGAATCGAGACCGAAGTCGATATCGCCTGTTGCGACGCGGAGGCGATTCCGATCCTGAGGCGTGCGAGCGGCGGTGGAACCGTGCTCATTGGGCCAGGCTGTCTTTGTTACACGCTCGCTCTTCCGTTAACCGCTGACTTGCGGGCTACGGGGGTTTCACGAGTGACGACACTGGTAATGGAACGACTTGCTGCGGGGCTCGGTACAGTATTGCCGAAGGTTGTCGTTCGCGGGACCAGTGATCTGGTTTGGAGCGATCGGAAATTCTCGGGCAATGCACAGCGTTGGCTACGGAATTCGTTCGTTCACCAAGGGACAATTCTGTACAACTTCGATCTGTCGCGACTGAACCGGTGCCTGAGTCACCCGGCTCGCGAACCGGACTACCGGCAATTGCGAACACATCCGGATTTCGTCGGAAATGTTCCTGTGAAACCGGACTCACTGTGCAACATACTTGCTCAGGTGTGGAAGGCCGCAGCGGGCGAATTCCCTACGACAGTGATCGAACACGCTCATCAAATCGCCGAGTCGCGTTACGGGTCTCGCGACTGGCAACATATTTCAGTTCGTGGTCAGGATTGAGGCTTCGTTGTTGAGTCCGTTTCCGCTTCAGGAGCGGAAACTTCGGCATCGAGGATATTTCCGGTTGTCGCTGACCTCAAGTCAGACTGCGTACGGCACAAATCAAATGCGTTGCCGGATCAGCCGCAGGTCGGCTGTGATCCGCAATGTGGAAAACCGCAGACAATATCGCATGTCGTGTTCTGATCGCCATCGTCATGTCCGTCGACAAACAGCGAACCGCCGTAGTTACTGACCGTTTTTGGGTACGTATCGTGAAACGCGGTGATGGAGTACGACTGGCTCAGTGCGCCGATCGCATTGGAGATGTCGTTCAATTCGGTGTTGAC
>JANXOO010000660.1 GCA_025353525.1 Schlesneria sp.
CCGAGTTCGGGTCGTAATCCCGAACGTCGAGGAGATTGAGGACGATCTGAAGTGGCTGATTGAACTCAGTCCGACACCTGACCTGAAAAAGCAGTGGAAAAACCTTCAGGAAGGACTTGTCGACGCGTTTACACAGGGCGTCGACAAAAAACAGCCGATTTCGGTCGATGTTGTCTTTCGCAAAGACGACATCGCTTACGAGCTTCGGGTTCCGATCAAGGATTTGCTCGGCAAAAAGACCGGGTTTATGCCAAGCCTGAAGGGGATTGGCTACAACAGCAAGGAAATTGCTCCCGGCTATTACGAACTGTCAGAAAAAAACAAAAAACCGTTCTATTTGCGTTTTGACAAGAACTATGCCTGGATCTACGGGCTGAAAGACGCCGTTCCCGCGAATCCTCCGCTGGCAACGATTGATTTGTTGCCATTGTTGAATCAGAAAAAAGATATTGTCAGTGAATTGAGGAATGACGAAGCGGGGATGGACGCTCGCCGCGCCAATTTCAAGGAACTTCGCACGCAACTGGAATCACTGGTCAAGTTCAAACGGAACGCAGACCCGAACGCCGTTGAATTGCGAAAACTGGCTCTTTCACAGCAACTGAGCGAAGCCGAACGATTCCTGGTGGAATCGGCTCAATTGTCAGTTTCGTGGAATACGAATCGAGAAAAGGGTTTGGGACGGGGTGAGTTTTCCCTGTCTGCACTCCCGGGAACCAGCCTGCTGAAGAGTATCCAGGAATTCGCTGTCAAACCGAGTTATTTCGCTAATGTGACGCTCCACAACAACCCGATCGCCGTGGGACGAATCAATTTCCCGATCGAAACTTCGCGAATCGAGCATTTGAAACTGTTTTACAAATCGTTACGGCCCCTTCTGGAATCGGAAATTGCCAAGGGTCCTGCGAATGATGCTCAGAAAGCCGCCACTAAAAAGGCAGCGAATATTTTTGTCGGGATGCTCGAAGAAGGAGCTGAAGCCGGTGTCCTCGACGGATTCATCGATGCTCACGCTTTGGAACCGAAAAAGTATGTTCTGGTCTGCGGAATGCGAGCGGCC
>JANXOO010000839.1 GCA_025353525.1 Schlesneria sp.
CTCGCCTGGTTCCGCAAAAAACGATTTGACAATTGCTTTAAACCTGAGCACCTGATTTGTCATAGAAACGGCAATTCTTGCCGGTCCACCACGGGTGCCAACTGGCCGGAAAATCGTTATTCCCGGCAACATCGTCAAAACCCGAAAAGTTTGACTCATCTGCCCTGGCGTTAAGAGCCGAATAACGAGGAGACGCGGTAAATCCGTCACAGTCCGCGCATTCGGAGCGGATGGGTTACGGGCCGAAGGCTGACGATGGTGTCAGTTTCGGCGGGAATTGCAGATAACGGATTCTGCTGGAGAGAGACGTCCATGCAACGTGTGAAGCTAGCTCTCGTGTGCCTGTCGTGGCTCTTTTGTGCCAGCGCAGTCTCCGCGCAAACGGCAGTTGATCCCTCTTCGAATTCCGGCATTGCCGAAATTCAAAACGTTAGCGGTGGAGGGGTTCTCGAGGGAACCTACTTCGACGTGCGACATGTGCTCGGCGACGGGGTCGGGTACAGGAACAGTTACAGTCAGGTCGGGTTATTTACCCCGTTCTGGATCAATGAGGATACTTTTGTCGCTCCGAACAGCCGGTTGCTGGTCACCAATAGCAGTCAGGTCGGCCTCAGTTCCGGTTTGGTCGGACGACATTACGCCGAAGACCTTGACCGGATCTTCGGGGTCTATGGTTACTACGACAACGATCAAAACTCGTTGAATAACCGATATTCGCAGTTCACCGTTGGTGCAGAAACGCTGGGGCAATGGTTCGATCTTCGGGCGAATGGTTATTTCCTGAATGGCAATCGTGACAATTTTATGTCGTGCCTGGGTGTCGGAGGAAATCCGTTCTACGTCGGAAATGCACTGGCCTTTCATGGTTCGCAATTGCGGGATCAATCGCTGGGCGGCGGTGATTTCGAAGTCGGTGTTCCTTTAACCCCATCGACACCGTGGTTGCGAGGGTACTCGGGCCTGTATGGCTATCACACGAACCAGTCAGACACGTTCGGCTACCGAGGGCGAATCGAAGCGGCCGTCAGCAACGATCTGACGGTGGGAGCTGTCGTTTCACAGGATCGACTGTACGGTACCAACGTCAACCTGACCGTTGACTTCAAATTCGCCGGGTTCCTGCCAACACGATACTTCCCCAATCTGACAACCCGGGACCGGATGTTGAATCCTGTTCAGCGCAACTGGCAAATCGCGACCCACACTTATGTCAAACAGGTCGACATCGACGCGATCAATCTGCGCACGAATCAACCCTACTTTATTACTCACGTCGACAACAGCAACACGCAAGTTGGTAACGGAACAGCCGAAAATCCTTACAAGAATTTGCCGGGGACAACTCCAGCCGACATCATTCTGGTTCATCAGGGCAATTCGTCCGCAGCGAATCCGGTGACCGGTTCAATCGTGCTGTCGGATTATCAGCGAATTCTCGGAACGGGAAAACTGTCCACGGCGGAACTGTTTGCGCAATGCGGTTCCAGTACGGTCCACGGAACTTTCAACCTCCCGGGCACCAGCAATTCGG
>JANXOO010000739.1 GCA_025353525.1 Schlesneria sp.
GTTTCCGCAAAAAAACGATTTGACAATTGCGTCACAGTGTTGCCCCTTGGACCGGAAGTCAAAATGCGAAATTAATCGTCAGCGATTCACGATGAACTATCTGGCGGGAATTGTCGTTCGTGAGCACTCGACGATGAACGATCAATCGTGAAACTCCCAACTGCCTCGACCAGGAGAATTGCAGGAACCTTTCGGCTCGAATGACAATTTGCCATACTTCTTTGGACCGCAATCCCGACAAATTCGGAATCATCGACCGTGTGACTTGTCCTGAACGGTCACGGCGGGAATCAATCGCCAGAGTTTGCCGCCCGGACATCATCCCTCGGTGACACTTTTTCAGATTATTCGTGACGGTTCGGAACCACGGCCACAAGGAAAACGCGATGATTCGAAATTGGACGTGTTCTGTCGTGGGCCTGATGATGGGTTGTTTCGTTGTCGCGCCGTGTCGTTCTGAGGAACTTGACTATCACGTCACTGATCCGGAACTGAAAGTCGTTCGGCTCGATTCATCGCCGGATGATTCGTTTCTGTCCGTTCGGACTGACTCGACAGGCCGCGTCTTTGTGGGCGGTCGAAAGACGCTGTTTGCGTACGATCAGGATGACGCTGGCCGACTGCTGCCTCGCAAACTTCTGTTCGAATTTCCCGACCATACCTGGGTCAACGATATTGAAGTCCTGGGCGACGATTTATATGTCGTCACTGTAAGTGCCGTTTACCGGTTTGTCGGTGGTCGGGTCAAACGCGAAGGGTTGAAGCCCGAACGGTTGCTGTGGGGTGTCCCGAACGGACACGTCCATCAATGCTTTCATGCGTGTGCATGGGGCCCGGAAGGTGATTTGTACGTTTCGATGGGCGATCCATTGTGGTACTACGGCGACTTCAATCGACCCGATCACTGGGGGCACTGGACGATGTTCTTCAAATCCGGCCCGGATGACGCCGGAAAGAAATGGGCGTCGATGCCGTACAACGGTGTCGGATCGATCTTTCGCATTCGGCCCGACGGGACAAAGCTGCAATCGTACGCTCGCGGATTGAGAAACCCGTGCGGCCTGTGTTTCGACAATAAGTGGAACCTGTTTTCGAACGACAACGATCACGAAGGGATTCCGTCACTCTATGCACCCGGTCGCCTGATGCACATCACCGAGGGGTCATACTGGAGCTGGCCGCGTGGCTGGATGCAAAGCAAAACTCCCGACCGGGCCGATATCCTGCCGATGGTCAATGACGATATGGGCCGCGCGGTCCCCGTGTTGCAATCGTATTACTCCGAAAGCTTTCTGCCGGAAAAATACAACAACAATCTGCTCGTAGCCCGCTGGTGCCGCAGAACTGTCTCGCGATTTCCGCTGGAGGCCAAAGGGGACACATTCACGGCAAAAGAGCACGTGTTGCTCGAAGGTCGCGATCAGGCGCGGCCGGTTGGCGTCTGCGTGGGGCGGGGTGGCCGCGTCTTCGTCACAATCTGTTACATGGCGCAGAACGAGGGTTCGCCCGTGTATCGCAGCGACCTTGCGGTGATCACTCGAAACGACGATGCCGACTCGATGCCGTTTGCGGGACATGACGTGACAACCGCAACCCTCGAAACACTGATGCACGTCCATAACGAATCGGGTTGGAGTCAGTCGTCGACTGCCTTTTTAGAGCTGTTGCGACGCAACAAGTTATCTCGGACTAGTAATCCGCGCGCGAGTTTGCCGAGTAACCCGCTACAGGACTTCGTCGCCTGGTTCGTGGGAAACATGTTTGGAAACGGGCTCGATGATATCGCAAAAGATTTTGTCGAAGAACTGGAACGAGACCCGACGGAACTGATCGAGAGACTTCGTACCGAAATCAAAGACAATCCCGATACGACTCCGGATTTCCTCGATCCGAAGAACATCCCGATCGCAGCAGAGTTCAAAGTGCCCAACGCCACGGCCGCATGTTGTCGCGCTCCCGAGCACCAGATACGTTTGGCTGGCGTCCTTGTCGCCGGGTTCCGGTTGACGATGCCCGCCGTCGCCGCGACGCTTGCTCCCGACGCACCGCTCGCTCCTCAGCAAAAAGAAGAAGCAAATACAATTCTTTACGCCGACGAAAAAGAACCAATCGATTTGCGGACCCTCGGTCGAGTCGGCAATTATACCGTCGCGGAACACTGGAAAGTCCTGAAGCATTCCGACGAGCAGGAACATTTATTCGGACTGCTGATGGAGCGACTTGACGACGACAATGACAGAATCCGGTTGCAAGCGGCTCACTTTCTGTCGCTGCTGAACGATCCGCGAAGCGAACCACGGATCGCCAGGGTCGTGACGGGCGTTCAAGACAGACGACTCGATGTGGCAAAACTCGAACACGTCAAACCCAATGTCTGGATGCTCGGACCCGTTCCGGATGCCGAAGGAATGAAGACCGCGCACCCGGTCGAATCGACGGCAATTGACCTCAACGACAAAGTCATCGTCGATGGAACGTTTTTCGAGTGGACGTTGACGAAACCGACGAGTCCTGATCGACCGCTTTATGATTATCTGTTGCTGTTTGGCGAGAAGCCGAATTCGAGCGTCTATAGTCTGTTTCGTTTCGACAGTCCGACTGCTCAACGAATGCAATTGCTTGTTGGCAGCGAAGACGGACTGAAAGTCTGGCAAAACGGAAAACTCGTTTTCGAAAACGATGTCATTCGACCGCTGATACAACTCGACGATGTTGTGTCACTCGATCTGCAACCGGGCAGCAATGATATTCTGGTTCGAGTCAGCCAGAGGTCGGGACGAGGAGGCCAGTACCTGCACTATCGGCACATGGGTGAGGTCAGGTTTTCTCTGCCGGAGAAGCCGGATGGAATGTCGCTCGCCGAACGACTCAGGACATCCGACGCAGCGGCATTGAACGGATCGCAACCGGTGATAGACCCCAAATTCGTGCAATACGACTGGGTGAAAGAGTTGAAGAACGGCGATCCCGTTCGCGGACGGAAACTGTTCGGAGCCGAATCGCTGGGCTGCGTCAAATGTCATGCCGCAACGCCAACCCAGGCCGGTGGCGGCGGGCCAAGTCTGACCGACGCAGGCAAGCGGTTCACTGTTCCGTACCTCGTCGAATCGGTCCTGATTCCGAGCAAGGTGATATCGCCCGTGTTCAAATCGACGCTGGTTTCGACATCCGGGGGGAAAGTTCTGATGGGCCTGGTCCTCTCGGAAACGAGCGACCGAATCGAACTTCTGCAACCCGATACAAAACGGGTTTCGATAGAAAAATCTCAAATCGATGAACGCAAATTCGGGGACGTTTCGGCGATGCCCGTCGGACTGGTCAAAAACCCGGAAGAACTTCGGGATCTTCTTTCGTACCTGTTGAGCAACCCGACCGAATGAACCGGGCCGAATAAACTGGCGTGACTCGGCCCGACATCGTCATCTTTTATTTTTGCGAGGACTGCGTAATGGTGAAACACGGAATATTGGCAGTCGTGCTGGTGATCGCGATCACTGGTGAATCCCGGGCCGCCGATTCGATAATCGCAAAATCCGGGGACGGTGGTGCATCGATCGAGTTCGCACTGCGTCCCGACGGTGGAATCGAGGACCTTCCGCACTATCGGGTGACATTCGCGGGCAATGAAGTTATCGGTTATTCGCGGCTTGGTATTGAGTTATCAGGCGATCAACCAATCGGCGGGACGTGCAAGGTCGAACGTACGGAATCCCGAGTCGAGCGAAGCGAATATACTCAGGTGACCGGAAAGCGAAGTGCCGTGACTTCTCACGCCGCCGTTCAGGTCGTGTCATTGAAAGAGACTGCTGCTCCACATCGACAATGGGAAATCGAACTGCGTGCCTTCGATGACGGCGTCGCATTCCGTTACCGGTTTCCTCGGCAAGCAGGGTGGGACGAATTGGCCATCACACGCGAACGAACGGAATTCCGGCTCCCCGCCGAAACGAAAGCGATCGCACTGCCACTTAATGGATTCACGACATCGTACGAGAAGCGGTACGATTCGATGTTGGCAAAGGATCTGCCGCAGAACTGGCTGGTCGGACTTCCGCTCTTGCTTGAATGTTCAGGTGGAACCTGGGCTGCCATCACGGAAGCGAACGTCAATGAATATGCGGGTATGTACCTTGCCCCGGTTGGAAACGGCGTCTTGTCCGCTCGACTGTCGCCTCGTCCCGATCAGCCCGAGGTCGCGATTCGAGCCAGCCTGCCTCACACATCCCCCTGGCGCGTTGTGATGCTCGGCGACCGGATCGGTCGATTGGTTGAATCGGATATTGTTCTGAACCTGAGTGACCCGTGCGCGATCGAAGATACGTCATGGATTAAAACCGGCAAGACGACGTTCCCGTGGTGGAACGGGTTTTACGAAACCGGTGTCGATTTCAGACGCCAAGAAGGCCGGTTTTACGGTTCTTAAGAAAACCGGCAAAGGCGAATACGAACGGCAGTG
>JANXOO010000782.1 GCA_025353525.1 Schlesneria sp.
GTCCTGCCTCCCTTTGAGACTGTTTTCATATTCTGACTCCCTTTTGACCGGAAAGTGGTTCCCATTCGACTGGACAGGCATTCTCCTTTCTCTTATCAATCGCCCGCCCATCTCTCTTTCAGTTTCAAAACAATTCAAATCCCGACCGCATCACACGTTGTGATGAGATCGCTTCGTATTCACCGGAGGCAGCATGCCCACCGACACCGGTCGCGGTTCGCGCATCGACAACAACAGCTCACTGCGACTGGTCTTTCCGGTCCTGGTGGTCCTGTCAGTGCTCGTGCTCGTCGCTCCGGTCCCTCCGATGCTGCTCGATCTGTTATTGGCCGCGAATGTGACCGCTTCGGTTCTGATCCTTCTGACCACAATTTCCGTTCGCAGGCCGCTCGAATTCAGTTCATTCCCGTCACTACTTCTCGTTGCGACACTCGTGCGACTCGTTTTGAATGTTGCATCGACGCGACTGATTCTGACACGAGCTCATCTTGCCGGCACCGATGCCGCAGGGAACGTTATCGAGGCGTTCGGTCGATTTGTCGCACAGGGGCAACTGATCGTCGGACTGATTCTGTTTGCAATCATCGTTGTGATCCAGTTCGTCGTTGTCACCAAGGGGACAACCCGGATCAGCGAAGTCGCAGCCAGGTTCGCACTGGATGCAATGCCCGGCAAACAATTGGCGATTGATGCTGATGTCACGGCCGGATTGATCTCAACCGAAGAAGCCCGAACACGGCGCGACGAACTGACTGATCATGCTGACTTCCACGCTGCCATGGACGGTGCCGGGAAATTCGTTCGCGGCGATGCGATCGCGGGAATCCTGATCACATTGATTAATCTGGTTGGCGGATTAGCGATCGGTGTCTTTCAACACCATATGAGTCCTGGAAATGCAATCGAAGTATTCGCAACACTGACCATCGGTGACGGATTGGTCTCACAGGTTCCGGGTTTTCTGATCGCTATTGCGGCAGGGTTGCTTGCCACCCGATCATCTCGAGAATCCGACTTGTCCGGCGATATCGTTCGCCAGACATTTCGCTACCCGACAGCATTGTTTCTTGCAGCAGCATTCGTCGTTGGCCTTGCCTTCACCGGGCTTCCCATGCTGCCGCTGCTGGCGTTAGGGGCCGGTTGTGCATTCGCAGGTATCAGTCTGAGAAGCTCACAAGCGTCTGGCATGACTCAAACAATCGGGTCTGCTCCGACACATTCCAGACCGCTCGTTCCATTCAAAGTGACCTCCGCACCGTCCGCGTCCGTCGAACGAATCGCTCGTACCTCACGACCGGAAGAGACGCTGGCGATCGAGCCAATCGAACTGGAACTCGGCTACCGCTTGATCAAACTCGCCGATTCCGAACGCGGTGGCGATCTGATGGAGCGAGTATCACAACTGAGAAACAAAATCGCCCGGGAACTGGGGATCATTCTTCCCAAAGTAAAGATTCGGGACAGTCTGCGCCTTGGCGAGTGCCAATACCGAATCAGGCTGCGGGGCGTCGTCGTGGCATCGGGTGAATTGCAGATCGACCGTCACCTGGCCATCGATACAGGGACAACCAGTGGCGAATTGTCCGGAACGAGCGTGATCGAGCCTGTCTGTGGTCGGCCCGCAATATGGATTGAGCAGTCACTGGTCGAACGGGCCGAAGTGCTGGGTTACACCGTCGCGTTGCCTGCGGTTGTTGCGATTTCTCATTTGGCCGAAATCGTAAGGTCCCATGCGTACGAACTGTTGACTCGTCAGCAAATGCACCAGTTACTCGACAACTTGCGTCAGTCGGCTCCGAAGGTTGTGGACGAGTTGATCCCCGAATTGCTGAAGCCGTCGCACGTCCACCAGATTTTGTGCAACCTGTTACGCGAACGAGTCCCCGTTCGCGATTTGGAAACGATTCTGGAAACGCTGGCCGACAATGCCGATCGCACGAATGACATCGCAATTCTGACCGAATATGCACGACGTGCGCTCGGCGGAACGATTTGCCAGCAATTCCGTGACAGGACGAATACGATCCATGCTCTGACAGTCGACCCGGCTCTTGAGGATGTTTTGGCCGCTGGTTTCGAATCCGGTGAACGGGGTCTGGTGATCAAGATGAATCCGCAAGCGATCGAAGGTATTACACAAGAGCTGTTACGGCAGTCGAATAAACTGTTGCGCGCCGGTCGGCCTGCGGTTGTCGTCTGTTCGGCTCACATTCGACCGGTCCTCAGACACATTTCACAGTCGATACTGCCAAATCTGGCAGTGCTGGGCTTAAACGAGATCACGCGGGGAACGACCGTTCAATCTCTGGGTCAAATACCGGTTAACTCAATCAAAATGCCATTAAAACGTCGTCCCGACTCTGTCCTTTTCGAGTCACTGGCCACATCCGTCGCCTGATTCAGTAGTTCGTTTCCGTTGTTATCCTCCCGCCATTGTCGATTGAGCCTTTATCATGTCATCAGCGATTCGCACTTTCCGAGCCGGCAGTATGGACGAGGCACTTGACCTTGTTCGTCGTGAGTTGGGTAGCAGCGCGGTTGTCGTAGAATCGAAAACAATCGCCACGCGCAGGTTGCTGCCATGGCCGTCGTCGAGGAACGAAATTGAAGTGAGTGCGCGACCTGTCGCGATCAATGCAGAGCCCGTTGCAACACGGACATCAGAACCGAAACGATCGGTAACACCTCGAATTGTACGAACACTGGCAGAGGTCGATTCGATTCGAAAATCATTGTTGGCATCAGTTGATCGTCCACCGGTGCCGCGACGAACTGTTGGAGCGGGAATCAAATCACTTCAGTGGATCGATGACCGATTGCAACAGAACCGATTTCTGCCGGGCGAAGAAACAGACGCAAACCGGCAGTTAGTGACATCTGGCTCTACGGCAATCGGCTCTGGTCTTTCGACTGGCCGACGGTGTCGAACGATCATGATTTGCGGCGGCAAAGGGGGCGTCGGGCGGTCTGTGATCGCGGTCAATCTTGCGACCGCATTGGCTCTGAAAGGCGATGCCGTGGGCTTGCTCGATGCAAGTCCCGACTTTGGAAATATCGAACTGTTGTGCGGATTGAACGGATACTGGAATCTGTCGCACGTTTTTCACGGTTGCCGCACACTGGACGATGTGCTGCAGACCGGTCCGGCCGGAATCCGCATTTTGTCCGGCGGGAACGCTCTTCTGAACGTTCGCAATTCACCAACCCGTTTGACGGACACATTGACCGGGCGACTTCAATCGTTCGAACGTGATCTCGACTGGCTGATCGTTGACGGAAGCAGCAGTGTCTGCGGAATCACTCGCGAAATGATGATGACTGCTGACGATGTCGTGATTTTGACAAATGACCAGCCAACAGCCGTCGCCGAAGCGTACGCGACTGTCAAAACACTGGCAAACACCGCCGGTCCTCGAACCGGGTTGCTGGTCAACCAGTCCGATTCTCCGCAGCAATCGCAACAGATTCTCGACCGGCTTCAGCATGCCGCGCACTCATTTTTGGGTTTTGAACTTCACAGCTACGGTTATTTGCCCAGCGATAATGCTGTTCCGAATTCGGTTCAAACTCAAATTCCGTTCGTAATCGGCTCACCGCAATCGCCTGTCACTCAATCTCTTCGGCAACTCGCCCTGACCTGGGCCCGAACTCCATCGAATTCTGGCAGAGCGGGATTCTTCTCGGGATTGATCTCGCACAGTCACCGGACGGCGCTCGACGAGGGCGAAGCAACTTGAGGCGACTTCTTGTGGAAACGTACTTTTTTACGAAATGGGTCCGGTTAGGACCTGCGGGGGAAATAAAGTGATTTGATTCATTTTCGAGGCGTTCAAATGCCGATAAAGAATTGGTGACAAATCTCCGAGCGGACTGAGGCAGTGTCGACAAAACACCGTCAGGCAGTTTTCGGCGGAATAATGTTGACAACAGATCGGGAAATCGGCGCAGGACGATTCCGGTCAACAATTGATTAACTGGTGCAATAACCACGGGCGCGAGCATCGCCATACAGACCGACGCATGATGCGACGGATGTCGGTGACTCACCATGGAGGGTTCGATGGTAATGAAGGTGGCTACGGAAGAAGAGATCGCCCAGGTCTGGCTGGACTTCAAGCGAGATCAATCCAATCAAAACCTGCGCAACGCTCTGATCGAGCGATTTTTACCCTTGGTCCGCTATAACGCGGAACGCGTGTGGTCAAAGTTGCCGGACGGAGTCGATTTGAACGACCTGATTTCCGCTGGCGTCTTTGGTCTGATGGATGCGATCGAGGCATTTGACCTTGAACGTGGCGTCAAATTCGAGACATATTGCGTCCCTCGAATTCGCGGCGCGATGCTCGATGAACTGCGGACGATGGATTGGGTTCCGCGTCTGGTTCGCAGCAAGGCCAGCAAACTGGAAGCCGCTCGCAAGGAAGTGGAAGCGGAACTCGGTCGTCCCCCGGCCGACACCGAAATCGCCAAAAAAATGGGCTTGCCCATGGAAGAATACGACAAGCACAAGTCGGAAGCTTCTGCCGTCAACCTTGTCAGTCTGAACAAGAAGTGGTACGAGACGGACAGTTACAAAGACGTTCGCGAAATCGACATCATCGAGGATACCAAAGGTGAAGACCCGACTGACGGGATCCAGAAACGCGACGTGATGAAACTGGTCACCAAAGGCCTCAACCGCAACGAACGACTTATCATCATTCTTTATTACTACGAAGAATTGACGATGAAGGAAATCGGCACGACGCTCGGTCTGTCCGAATCGCGGGTGAGTCAGATGCATTCGAGCATTGTTGCCCGGCTGAAAGATCAACTGAACCGCCGCCGTCCGGAATTTGCGCAGTAGCCAACGGTCGATGATTCTGATATTCCCGAGCACCTCGTCCATCAGATGATCGACGAGGTGCTTGCGTTTTTGCGATTTCCAATTGACGACGAACATGCGACAGGCATATACAACCGGTTCCCCGGTGACGGACCCATTGGAAAGGTGCGGAGTATTGAATGGCAGAGTCATCTTCGTCAAATCGAACCGGGACGAATGCACCGCGGCAGATCCAGGCCGATCGAATTCGCCAACGCATCGAACAGACGCTTCCGTCGTTGCCTGCCGAAGAAATCGAATCGCTGCTCGAAGCAGCTCGCGAGAGTTCCCGTCGGCGGTCGCAATCCAGTCGCGACGAGGAACTCGGACCCGGTGATGTGCAACATTTGCGCGGAAACTCGATGAAGAGGATTCCGTCGGACAATGCACAGAAAATAACAGTCGATTCCCGTGAAGGGTCGTCGTCTCCGGAGACATCGTTGAACACCGTTGAGCAGCATCTGGCGGAAGCGATCGCCAATACCGGGGTCAACAATCAACAAGCTGGTCATTCGCTGCCCCAGGTCGCTACGAGCACCAGGTCGAGGTCGGCTGAAACGTCCAGGCGAGGAAACCTGACCCTCGACGATCTGAGCGATCTGGAACTGGACATCTCGATTGAGCTTGGTCGAGCTCAGATGACGATCGAGGATGTCACAAAACTGCGTGAAGGATCGGTCGTTTCTCTGGACAAATTCGCTGGCGATCCGGTCGATATTGTTGCCAACGGTCGACTTGTTGCACGCGGCGAACTGATCGTGGTCGGAGGCAAATTTGGCGTTCGCCTCAGCGAAGTCCTGTAGATCCGAGTGGCAGGCAGCGACGTTTTCAGGCCGCGATCTGAAACGGCATTTTCGCCTTGTTGACAGGATTCGGGACTATTGATTCTCGTCCGGGGCAGATGGGACCGGTTTCAAAAAGGGACGAAGTTTGTCGAGTAACTTTGCGCCGACGCCACGTACCCGACCAACATCGTCGATCGAACGGAACGGACCGTGTTCATCCCGTTCGCTGACGATGCGCCGAGCCATCTTCTCACCGATTCCGTCGAGTTGTGCCCACTCGACCCATGACGACCGATTGATGTCGATCGCATAAAAGTACTCGCGAGGTTTCTGGCTGACAATTTCAATTTCTGACCGGCCACCTCCTGAAAGTTTCCATCGCATGGCACCCAAAAGCAGAAGAAGTGATATGAGCAAAAAACCGAGAAACAACTGGTCGGCGCGGCGCAGCCACAGGACAATTCGTTCCTGAGCCGGTGCTTCAGACCCGATCCTGACCGGATTGGAAACCGCGACAAAAGGATTGCTGGTGGTGGTGCCGGAAGACTCAATGGAAATCTCTTCGCCCGATTGGACAGGGAGAGGCTCAATCGACGACGCTTCGGTGACTTCCGGCAGTA
>JANXOO010000790.1 GCA_025353525.1 Schlesneria sp.
GCACCTGTGCCGTCTGAACGGCCAATCACTTGACCACCCTGGACGCCTGCACCCGCAAACAGTCCGAAGAAACATTGCCCCCAGTGGTCCCGTCCGCGATCTTTATTGATCTTCGGTGTCCTGCCGAATTCTCCCAACATCATAACGAGTGTCTCTTTCAGCAGCCCGCGCGATTCCATGTCGTCCAACAGCGCAGAAACACCGGTATCGAGCGGTGGCAGCAAACGCGTTTTGAGCGTGTTGAAAATGTCACCGTGGTTATCCCAGTTTTGAACCCGGCCCACGTTGACTTGTACGATGGGAACACCTGCTTCAATCAGGCGGCGAGCCGTCAGCAGTGATTGGCCGCAGGTCGTCCGACCGTAACGGTCTCGCATCGCATCGGGTTCACGATTCAGTTCAAAGGCTTGTGCCAATCCGCTGGATGTCAGCAGTCGAATGGCCAATTGCTGATCCTGTTGCAACCTCAGTGACTGAGCCACTTCGGCGAACTGCGACTGTTTGCGGTTGATCTCTTCGAGCAGCAGTTGTCGTCGACCAAGATGAACGACATCCATCCCCTGAGCCATCGTCAGCGCATCGACCCGAAAATCGGGAAGATTGGGATCCCCGGTGATTTGCCACGGATCGAAATTCTGACCCAGAAAGCCTGCATGTTGCCCCGGCCAGACGAGCGGACCTTCGCGCAGAAACGTCGGCAGATTGACTCCTGTTGGCAGTCCATCGTTGCTTCGCCGCAGAAACGAGAGCGCTGACGAGTAGCAGGGCCAATCGTCGCGCGAGGCAATCTTGTCGAAGAATCCACCCGGTTGTTTCGTACCGGTTAACACATGATGCGTCGACATCAGATGATTGTTGTCTTCGTGAGACAGCGTCCGGACGACGGCATACTTGTTTGCCCGGACGGCCAGTTGAGGCAAATGTTCGCAGATCGAATAGCCGGGTATCGACGTAGCAATCGGCGAAAACTCGCCGCGAATCTCGGCCGGGGCGTCGAGTTTCATATCGAACGTATCGTGGTGGCTGCATGCCCCGGTCAGAAACACAATGACGACCGATTTGGGAGTTCGCGGGGTTTCTGAATTCGCCGCCGGGGCGGCATTCGTCCGCTGGCCGAGAACAGAAGTCAGTCCCACGCCCAGCAAGCCGGAATAGCCCGTTTGAAGCAATTCCCGGCGTGAGAGATCGGCAAAATGGTGTCGCGATGTCACTTGGCCAAATCCTCAAACAGCAGCCTTCAAAACAAACCTCTTGCCCCTCAGTATACGTCATATTCATCCGAAAGGGCATAGAAAATTCACGACAAAGAGATGCCGACAACAACACACGAGGGAGAAGCCGACAGGCCCCCCTGGCCGGTCCTTGAACGGGTCAGCCACCATGCCGACTCCGATTGGCTCGACCCCTGTGCGAAATACGGGTTCCCACCATTCCACGCCATCTCCGACAAAACGACAAACAACCGCTTAGTTGACGACATAAAGACTTGTCGCTACAATGAGCCGGGTCGAAAAACACATTTGTTTGTCCCTTGTTTTCGTGAAGGGCTTTGAATGATTTCCCTGCCTCCTTTTGAACGCGATCTGTTGCATCGGCAATTGGGTGAACGGAACGAGCGAATCCTTCAACTGGAACGGCAAAACGCCAGGCTGAAGGCGCAGTGGGAATCGGACGCCTGCGAATGGCAGCGGTTGCAACGACATCGACGCGATCTCGAGGTATGGCTCATCGACGCCGCAACGGACGAACGAGGACGAATGCTCAAATCGCCAATCGATGCAGGACTTTGCGGCGAATCGTTTGTCCCCGGTACGACGACCGTCACGTCGAATGGAAAACAGTACCGGCTATCGCTCGGATCAACACTCTACGACGTGGAAGAGATCTGATCGAACGAAAGTGAAAATTTACGTGGTAAAAAACGGGACCCCGGCGCGCCGGGGGTGTTCCTGGTGCCAGTCCCCCTTTTTTCAGCAGTCTTCCTGCCTGTCGCCAGACGACAAACGTAAAGGTTAAAAATCATGATTGCTCGTACTGTCAAAAGTCCCGTATTTACGATTGTGGTGGGTGACAAACGGATTGTCATCAAACACGTCTTCTGCAAAGGAACACGCTGCCGGGTGATCCTTCCGCCCGGTGCCGTCATCGAAGAACAGCCTCGTCATCCGATGACTGACGATGTTGACGACCAGTAGACTTTTTTCCGATATCGACAGCGCCCCCCCCAGTCGACGAGGCGAGCCGAGCGGT
>JANXOO010000809.1 GCA_025353525.1 Schlesneria sp.
CGGGAGCTACCGCGCCGATTGAGGCTGTAGCCACCGCCGCAGCAGCGGCAAAGCTGAAATCAATACCCTTTTTCAGTTTTCTATGGTGGAATATTTTCGGGAAAAGTAAAGGCGTCCCACTCAGCGCAAATTTCGCTCCAAGCACAGAATTGATTCTACCTCGCTCAATTGGAGCCGATGCAAAAATTATTCTCAACAGCCGAATCAAAGACAGCAGTTATGCTGTGCGGCTGGCTGAAAATATGAGTACTCAAGCACAGACGGCTGTAGACAACCTCACGGCTAAATTTCTTGCTGGGAACGCCAATCCGGGAATCGGCACAAGAGCATTAGGGAATGGTTTCTTCGAGTTGCGAGGCGTTGATGGAGGGCGGGTGATTGTTAAACAAGTGAGTTCTGGTGTATATGATATCGTCGGTAAATTTCAAGGCCATGCACTTGGCGACAAAGCAAATTCGACTATTATTCAGCGATTAATGGGCGATTACGTGGGGCAATGACTATGGTGGAAAAGACCGTTCGGGAATTGGCGGGTGAGATTTGGGCGGAGCTTGAACAGGAATCGAGGGATGCAGTGGCAAATGGATCGCCGTTGCATTCAATGTCTATGGACTCAATGAATCGCATTTTGGATATTGTTATGGGTGTTCTCGCTCGGCATGACAGCACGATGATCGTGAACGACAGAGACTTGCCCGTCGAACCGCTTCAACGGGAGTTTGCCGAATGAGAGCGTTGGTTCCCCACCCAGAGAAAACACAGAGAAAACCAGGGGTCAGGACTGAATGGCACTGTGGAGTGTGTAGTAAGAGTTTACGACGAATGTCGGCTTCGTACTCGATCCGATCCATATCGAGGTGGGCTTGTTGCGATGGGGAGATTCGATCCTCTCTTTCAAGGTCGTCTCGTCGCGCACCACGAAACGTCTTCGGCGGAGCGTTTCGCCGAGTGAATGTGACTTGCCGGATTGTGTTCGTGAAGTCTCCTGAATCCTGAGCGCCAACGAATCCCTTGCTGTTACGTTGTTTGGGCTCGGTCCTCGAGTTGTCTCTGGGATTCGATGAGTCGGCCACGAGCGGTTTCTCGGAGTTCTTTCAGGAGCGCAATGGGACTCGGACGACGTTTGACAGCTCGCGGCTCGATCCGGTTTGGGCGGTTGCCGACACGGTGCGAAGATCCGTTCAACAGTCGCAGGGCGATGAGGTATTCGCGTCCGTTGACCGCGACCGCCTGAGGCATGGCAGCCAGCAGCCACGTGTTCCCCAGCATCTGGTACGAGGCCGCAAAGCTCAGTTGATAAGGAAGGTACCCGCTCGCTTCGGCGGACTGCAGCATCGACTGCCGGACGAGATTGTAGGCCAGGATTCCTGTCCAGAGTTCTCGCCTGACGGCTTCGGGAGTCCGGCAGCGGAGGATGTCCAGTTCCATCGTCGACTTGATATCCCGCAGCTCGAGCTCGGCAAGCCACCGCTGGCGATACAGTGTCGCGATCTCACTCTTCGGAAAGGTTTTGTGGTTGCGTAGCGAAGTGACGACAACCAGGGATTTAGTACGGAATCCGGGAACATCAACCTGGACTTCGATCTCGCGAACTTCCAGATGATCGGGGAGACGATCGTAGGTCTCTTGATCGAGCCATGTGGGTCGTTCGGGCTTTTTCCACGAGGTGATGTGGTCCTTTTTCCCCAACCGCTGACCTCGATCGAAGTCGGCGTCTCGATGTTGATGCAGTCGCGTGACGAATTCCACGCCCAGATCTTGCAAGAGTGCCAGCATGAACCATCCGCCAAAGTAGCGGTCGGCCAAGACCAGGTCGCCAGATCGCAAGTCTTTGAACAGCGTGCGGAACAACGCAGTCTCACCTGTCTCTTTACCGGAGTAGGGTCCCTCTGCCAGGTCGATGACCATCCCGGTGAACAACGAAGTCAGCGCGACAGCACGCATGATCGGAAAGCCGAGCCCCGGTTCCTGACTGCTTGATTGGGGATACTCGGCTTGATTTTCTTCGGTATCAGGCATCGAAAACGTCGTGCCATCAATCAGCCGCATCCGGAAACCGTTCCATCGACGTTCCTCGGGAACGGCCGCGTCGCACCGCTCTGCCACTCCCACGGCTAACCGTTGCACAACACCCTCAGTAACCTGAGTTCGAGCACGGCAATACCCGCCCGTATTCGTGGACGAGACTTCGCGCCCCAACATCGCGTAGTAGGCCGCGACTCGCTGAACCGCCGCTCGACAAGAACGCTGAACACCGGTGAACAACGACTGGGACAACATGGCCCACAATGTGACTCCCATGGTGTAGACGATGCCATCGTCGTCGCTGGTCGTTCTCCCAGCGTCGGATTGTCCGAAAGAAATCCCTTCCACCTCAAACGCTTGTTCGACGTGTTCGTCGGTCAGCGCATCGGAGAAAGGGAGGCTGTCATCCTGAAGGAGCGACTGACGCACCAAATGAAACGATCTGTCCGCGCTGCCGCCCGGTCGCGTAAAAGACATGAGACCCTCCTTGGTCCAGCTATCCGTACCGCCCAAGGAAGGTCTCACGCAGGGCAAAAGATAGGACAAAGCGGTCTCACAGCAAACCCCAACTTGTCAAATGCCTTACAATATTGAATCTCCGACCACGAATGCACATCGCACTCGCGCGCGTGTCCTGCCGCTGCGCGCAGACGACAAAAACAACAGTCGCCACAGTGCCATTCGGGTCAGGACTCAATGACGGCGGATTGTCGATTTGACAGGCTTTTTGGATGGCACGGCCACGACGAGCAGATGAAGCGAGTGGGTTATACCATGCACTGAATCGTGGTAATGGCCGGTTGCAGATCTTTTGGAAAGACGACGACTATTCCGCGTTTGAGCGAATTTTGGCGGAGGGTCTTGATGAATTCGACATCTCGCTTTTCTCGTATGAATTGATGCCGAATCATTGGCATCTGGTATTGCGTCCTCATGTCGACGGCGAGATGAGTCGTTTTCTGCGCTGGGTGACCGCCACGCACACCATGCGTTATAATGCTCACCACCA